>NZ_JADEWP010000001.1:0-64389 GCF_015207535.1 Cyanobium sp. LEGE 06143
GGCGACATCAGCTCGGCGCCGGGGATCACGGCAGCGGCCACCAGCCAGAAGGCCGCCGAGCTGATGTCGCCTGGCACTACCACGTGCTGCCCTGTCAGGCTGGCTCCCGGCCGCACGGTGACGCAGGTGCGCGCCTCCCCGCCCACCTCCAGATCGGCCCCGAAGGCCCGCAGCATGCGCTCGCTGTGGTCGCGGCTCTGGGCCGGTTCGATCACCGTGGTGTCGCCCCTGGCCGTGAGCGCCGCCAGCAGGATGGCGCTCTTCACCTGGGCCGAGGCCACCGGGGTGTGCAGGGTGCTGCCCTGGAGTGGGCGGCCCAGCACGGCCAGGGGCGCGAAGTTGCCGCCGCTGCGGCCATGGATCGAGGCCCCCATCGCGGTCAGGGGGTCGCCCACGCGCCGCATTGGCCTGGCCCGCAGGGAGCCATCGCCGTTGAGCACGAAGTGGCGCCCCTGCCGGCCGGCCAGCAGGCCCAGCATCAGCCGCATGGTGGTGCCGGAGTTGCCGCACTCGAGCACCTCAGCGGGCTCCTGCAGCCCATCGAGCCCCACCCCCTGCACCCGCACCAGCTGGCCCGCGGCGATCGGTGACACCTCAACACCCATGGCCCGCAGGCACGCCGCCGTGCTGAGCGGGTCTTCGGCCGGCAGCAGGCCCTCGATGCGGGTCTCACCGCCGGCGATGGCGCCGAACAGCAGGGCCCGGTGCGAGATCGACTTGTCGCCCGGCACCCGCACGCTGCCGCGCAGGCGGCCTCCGGCCGGCAGGGGGAGCGGCGTGCTGCTGGAGAGCTGGACCAAGGCGGTGGCTTCGCGTTGCGGCGATCCTATGGAGCGCGCCCGCTCAGCCCAGCAGCAGACCGGCCTCGCCGTCGCGGCAGGCCTCGGCACTGCGCAGATCGAATAGCAGCTCCTCCAGGCTCAGCTCCAGCAGCGCCCGGGTCACGGCCCGCTGCAGCCGGGCCTCCAGGGCCCGGGTCACCTGGTCAGCGGCGGAGCCACCGCTCTCGGCAGAGGGGCTGGAGGGTCCCTGCACGGCGGCGATCACCTCCTGCACGCCGATCTGATGGGGCGGTCGGGCCAGGCGGTAGCCCCCCAGGCGGCCGCGCCGCGCCTGCAGCAGGCCGGCCCGGCGCAGCCTCAGCAGCAGCTGCTCCAGCATCGGCTCGGCCAGCTGCTGGGCCTCGGCCAGCTCCCTGGTGGAGCGCCAGCGCTCCGGGGCCTCAGCCAGTTCCAGCAGGGCCCGCAGGGCATCGGTGCTGCCCTTGCTCAGCATCAGCCGCCCAGGCCGGCCTGGCTGAGTCGCTCCAGCACGTGTTCGAGGGTGTAGCCGAACAGGGCGGGGTCCGCCTGCTGGCTGCCCACATCCCCCAGCCCCAGCTCCTGCCAGCGACCGTCGAGGCGGGCCTCCAGCTCGGCGGGGCGCTGCAGGGGCTCGCCCCAGGGGTGGCGCTTCTCCGGGCCCACCTTGGTGGTGGCATCGATGGCCAGGCGGCCGCCCAGGCCCAGCCGCTCGCTGGCGAAGTCGAGGCTGTCGAAGGGCGTGTCGCCCAGCACGAACAGATCCCGCTGGGGATCCACCAGGGCGCTGATGGCCCAGATCACCTGGCGGGGATCGCGGATGTTGATCGCCTTGTCCACCACCACCACGAACTTCGTGTAGGTGAACTGGGGCAGGGCCGTCCAGAAGGCCATCGCCGCCCGCTTCGCCTGGCCGGGGAAGGCCTTGTCGATGGCGATCACGGCCAGCTTGTAGCTGAGGCCCTCCATCGGCAGGAAGAAATCCACGATCTCAGGGATCTGCTGGCGCAGGATCGGCGTGTAGATGCGGTTCAGGGCGATGGCCAGCATGGCGTCCTCCTTGGGGGGACGGCCGCTGAAGGTGGTGAAGTAGATCGGCTGGCGGCGCTGGGTGACGCACTGGAAGCGCACCAGCGGCGAGGGCTCCTCGCCGCCGTAGAAGCCCATGTGATCCCCGAAGGGTCCATCGGCCAACGCCTCGCCGGGGGTGATCGTGCCCTCCAGCACCACTTCGCTGTGGCTGGGCACTTCGAGGTTCACCGTCTTGCATCTGGCCAGCCGCACGCCTTCGCCGGCGTAGATGCCCGCGAACAGCCACTCGCTGAGCTGCACCGGGATCGGTGTGGCCGCCGCCATCACCAGCAGGGGGTGCACGCCGATGGCGATGGCGATCTCCAGCTTTTTGCCCAGGGCCGCCGCCTTGCGCAGGTGGCGGGCACCGCCGCGCACGCTCAGCCAGTGCACGGTCATGGTGTTGATCGACTGCTGCTGCAGCCGGTAGACGCCCACGTTGGGGGTGCCGGTCTCGGGGTCCTTGGTGATCACCAGGCCCAGGGTGATGATCCGGCCGGCATCACCCGGCCAGGGGCGCAGCATCGGGATGGCATCGAGGTTCACGTCCTCGCCCCGGAACACCTGCTGCTGGCAGGGGGGCAGCAGGTCGAGGTCGGGGCGGGCCTTCACCACGTCCCAGAGCACCCCGCCGAAGCGGGTGGCCTCGCGCAGGCCCTTGGGCGGCCTGGGTTGCTGCAGCAGGGCCAGGCGCTCGCCCAGGGCCTCCAGCTCTTCAGGCCGCTCCATGCCCATGCTCCACAGCACCCGCTCCTGGGTGCCGAGCAGGTTGATGGCCACCGGCATTGAGGAGCCCAGCACGTTCTCGAACAGCAGGGCAGGCCCGCCGCAGCTCAGCACCCGATCGGAGATCGCCGCCAGCTCCAGATCCGGGTCCACCGGGGCCTGGATGCGCCGCAGCTGCTGGCGGCTCTCCAGCAGCTCCAGGAAACCGCGCAGATCCCGGCGGTTGCGGCGACGGGTGACGGGGGCAGCCTCGGTGGCGGTCATCGCGGTGAGGGAATTCGGTGACATCGAGCCGCGGCACGCCAGGACGCGCCGCCCGATGCACTGTGCCGCAGCCACTCCCGCCGCTGCGGCCTGAGCCTCGTGGGGCACGCTCCCTACGCTGAGGCCGCCAGCGTTGCCGCCTTCGTGCAGATCTCCTACTACCCCACATCCGAGTGCGTGCCACCCGTGGTCGCCGCGGCCGAGGGCGGGCCCGAGGCCGCCGTGGTGATCGATGTGCTGCGGGCCACCACCACCATCGCCTGGTCGCTGCAGAACGGCGCCGAGGCGATCGAGGCCTTCGCCGATCTGGAGGCCCTGGATCGGGCCGCCGCCGCCTGGCCCCCAGCGCAGAGCCTGCGGGCCGGGGAGCGTGGCGGCCAGCGGGTGGCGGGCTACGACCTGGGCAACTCACCCCTGGCGGTGACCGCTGAGCGGGTGGGGGGCAAGCGCATCTTCATGAGCACCACGAACGGCACCCGCTCGCTGCAGGCGGTGCGCGCGGTGCCCCTGCTGGTCACCGCCTGCCTGCCCAACCGCACTGCCGTGGTGCGACGGCTGCTGGAAGCGGGCGTGGAGCGGGTCTGGATCGTGRGCAGCGGCTGGGAGGGCGACTACTCCCTGGAGGACAGCCTGGCGGCGGGGGCCGTGGCCTCAGCCGCCATCGAGCTGGCGGTGGCTCCCCACCGGGGAGTGGACCTGGGCAATGACGAGATGCTGGCCGCCCTGGCCCTCTGGCAGCAGTGGCACAGCGACCCTGAAACCTGCCTGCGGGCCGCCAGCCATGGCAAGCGACTGATCGCCCTGGGCGACCACGACGCCGATTTCGCCTGCTGCAGCGCCGTGGACACCCTCACGWTCGTGCCCACCCAGAGCGGGCCTGGGGTGCTCAGAGCCGGCTGAGGGGGAGGCCCTTACAGTGCGGCGATTCTTTTTCGGCATCAGGTGAGCAGTTATCTGGCGGCAGCGGTGCAGCTCACCAGCACTCCGGTCCCGGACGACAACTTCGCCGCCGCCGAGGAACAGATCGAGTTGGCCGCCCGGCGTGGGGCCGAGTTGGTGGGTCTGCCCGAGAACTTCGCCTTCATGGGAGACGACGAGCTGCGTCTGGAGCTGGCACCCAGCCTGGGGCAGCGCTGCAGCAGCTTTCTGGTGACCATGGCGCGCCGCTACCAGGTGACCCTGCTGGGTGGGGGCTTCCCCGTGCCGGCCGGGGACGGCCAGACCCTGAACCGGGCGGAACTGGTGGGCACCGAGGGCCAGCTGCTGGCCCGCTACGACAAGATCCACCTCTTCGACGTGGACCTCCCGGACGGCAACACCTACCGCGAGTCGGCCACGGTGCGTCCCGGCACCGAGCTGCCCCCGGTTGTGGCGGTGCCGGGGCTGGGCCGCATCGGCATCTCCATCTGTTACGACGTGCGATTCCCTGAGCTCTACCGCCACCTGGCCGGGGCCGGCGCCGATGTGCTGATGGTGCCCGCCGCCTTCACGGCCTTCACCGGCAAGGATCACTGGCAGGTGCTGCTGCAGGCCAGGGCGATCGAAAACACCGCCTACGTGCTGGCACCGGCCCAGACGGGTCACCACTACGGTCGCCGCCAGAGCCATGGCCATGCCCTGGTGATCGACCCCTGGGGCACGGTGCTAGCCGATGCTGGCAATGCGCCCGGTCTGGCGGTGGCCCCGGTTGACCCACGCCACGGCGAGCGGGTCAGGGCTCAGATGCCGAGCCTGCAGCACCGTCGTCCGGCCCTGTTCTGAGTGGCGGCCCCCATGCCACTGAGGCGCTCCGGCAGCGCCAGGTCCCCGCGACGCCTCGGCCTGCTGCGGCTGCTGCTGGCCGTGGCCCTGGTGCTCGCCGACCTGCCGGCCCTTGCCTCGAGCCTGGCCGCCTGGCGGATCACCCGTCAGGGTGCCCTGGAGCTGCGCACCAGCCCCAATGTGCGGCTGCAGGCTTTCTTTGAAGACGGCACGCGTCTTAGGGGCCCACGGGTGTGGGTGGACCTACCGGGGGCTCCTTCCCGCTCCCGCTCGATCCGCGGCAGCGGCGATGTGCGGGAGGTGCGGATCGGCAAGCCCACGCCCACCACCACTCGGATCGTGGTGGAGTTCAGACCGGGCACCCAGCTCGACCCTGCGGACCTGCGCCTGGTGGGCACCGCCTCGGACCGCTGGAAACTTGAGTTCAAGGGGCTGAGGCGGCCGGTGCTGCTGGGCCTGGGCGAGGGGGATGTGGACCGCCGCACCCCAGTCGCCTCCAGGCGAAGCCCGAGTTTCCCAACGGCCAGTACACCCCTCTCCGCCGATGGCCTGCCCGTGGTGCCGCGGGGCCGCTTCCGGGTGGTGATCGACCCCGGCCACGGCGGTCCTGACCCAGGCGCGGTTGGCATCCGCGGCCTGCGGGAGACCGACATTGTTCTGGATGTGTCCCTGCAAGTGGCCCGGCTACTCCAGGCCCGTGGCGTCAACGTGGTGATGACCCGCACCTCGGAAGTGGATGTGGACCTGCCGCCCCGAGTGGCCCTGGCCAACCGGGTGGGTGCCGATGCGTTCGTGAGCATCCACGCCAATGCCCTGAGCATGGCCCGCCCAGATGTGAACGGCGTTGAGACCTTCTATTTCTCAGGAGGGCGTTCGCTGCGCCTGGCGCGAGCGCTGCAAGCCCAGATGATGTCTGTGTCACCGGGTTCGCCGGATCGGGGCGTCAAGGCCGGCCGCTTCTTCGTGATCCGCCGCACCGTGATGCCGGCCTCCCTGGTGGAGATGGGTTTTGTCACCGGGGCCTTCGACGCGCCGCGCCTGGCCGATCCCTCCCATCGCCGCCGCCTTGCCATGGCGCTGGCCACGGGCATCCTGCAGTTCCTGGGGGGGCGCTGATGGAGCTGCTCGTGGGCCTGTTCGACAGTGGTGTCGGCGGGCTCACGGTGCTGCGCCGGGTCACCGAACGGCATCCCCACTCCCGCTGTCTCTACCTGGGGGATACGGCCCGGGTGCCCTATGGCAGCCGCAGCCCGGAGGAGATCCGGCAGATCGCCGCCGAGGTGGTGCGGTGGCTGCGGGCCGAGGAGGTGGGGGTGCTGGTGATGGCCTGCAACACCTGCAACGCCCTGGCGCTGGACGTGGCCGTTTCCGAGGCCGCCGTGCCGGTGCTCGGGCTGATTGACAGCGTGGCCACTGTGATCAAAAGTGATCGGGTGGGCGTGCTGGCCACCCCCGCCACCGCCGCCAGCGGTGCCTACCGCCGGGCCATCCATGCCAGCCGCCCCATGGCGGTGGTCACCGAGGTGGGCTGCCCGGAGTTCGTGGGCCTGATCGAGGCTGGCCACCGCGATTCCGATGTCCTGCGTCGGGTGGCCCAGGCCTACCTGGCACCGCTGCTGGCCGCCGAGGTGGACATGGTGGTGCTGGGCTGCAGCCACTACCCCCTGCTGCGGCCCCTGCTCACCGAACTGCTGCCGGCGGGGGTGGAACTGGTGGATCCGGCCCTGGCAGTGGTGGAGCGGCTCGGCCCCCTGCTCGGCAGCCTCGGCGAATCGCCGGAGGTGGAGCGCCGCACCGAGCTGGTACTGCCGCTGCAGCAGCGCTCCCGCCTCTGCGTGACCGGCTGTCCAGACACCTTCGCCGCCGGCGCTGAGGACTGGCTGGGTCATCGCCCCGCCGTGGAGCATGTGGACCTGCGGACGGCAGCACGCGCCTTCTAGGATCTCGGCACGGCGGAGGTGATGTGGCAACGGTTGCAGAGCTGCTCCAGCCGGTGGAGGCCGATCTCGACACCCTGCTCTCGGATCTGCGCAGCCTCATCGGCGCGGGGCATCCCATTCTTCAAGCGGCGGCCGAGCACCTGTTCGCCGCAGGCGGCAAGCGATTGAGGCCGGGCATCGTGCTGCTGCTGTCGCGGGCGGTGGCTCCGGATGGGGAGCTCACGCCGCGCCACCGGAGGCTGGCTGAGATCACCGAAATGATCCACACCGCCTCCCTCGTCCACGACGACGTGGTGGACGAGGCGGCCACCCGCCGCGGCGTGGACACCGTGCACAGTCGCTTCAACTACCGCGTGGCCGTGCTGGCCGGAGACTTCCTCTTCGCCCAGGCCAGCTGGCACCTCGCCAACCTCGACGACCTCGACGTGGTGAAGCTGCTCAGCCGCGTGATCATGGATCTGGCCGATGGCGAGGTCAAGCAGGGCCTCTTCCGCTACGACACCACCCAGAGCTTCGAGAGCTACCTCGAGAAGAGCTACTGCAAAACGGCCTCGTTGATCGCCAACAGCGCCCGGGCCGCCGGCGTGCTCTCGGCCCTTCCCCCCAGCCACCTGGACGATCTCTACCGATTCGGCCGCCAGCTCGGCCTGGCCTTCCAGGTGGTGGATGACATCCTCGACTTCACCGGCAGCGACCAGCAGCTGGGCAAGCCCGCCGCCAGCGATCTCGCCTCCGGCTACCTCACGGCACCGGTGCTCTACGCCCTGCAGGAGCGGCCTGCCCTGGCGGGGTTGATCGAGCGCGAGTTCTCCGAGGACGACGATCTCGACCAGGCCCTGGACCTGGTGCGGGGCTGCGAGGCCATCCCCCGCTCCCGGGCCCTGGCGGAGCAGTTTGCGCGGGAGGCGGCCGAGTCGATCGACTGGCTGGCCCCATCCGAGCCGCGCAGTGCCCTGCGAGGTCTGCCGGATTTTGTGCTCAGCCGGCTCTACTGATCACCTGCGCACTGATCCCCCAGCAGAGCTACTCGAGCAGCACGTCCTCGAGTGAGCGCAGGCACTGCACTGCCGCTGGATAGTGCTCCCTGAGGGCTCCATCGGGCAGCAGCACATACACCTGGCAGCCGGCCCCCAGGGCCGCCTGGCTGCCGGCAAGGGAGTCCTCGAAGGCCCAGCAGTCGCAACTCGGCACCCCGAGACGTTGCGCTGCCATCAGGAACGGATCAGGCGCCGGTTTGCCGGCGCTGAGCTCGGGGTCATCGCCGTAGACGCAGGTCTTCATGCCGCCCAGCCAGTCGTGGGGGGCGCACTTGAGCGCCACGGAGGCTTCGGCGCTGCTGGTCACCAGCGCCATCGGGAKCCCCCGCTCGCGGCAGCGCTGCAACAGCTGCGGGGCTCCCTGGATCGGAGGGGCCTGCACCAGCAGGGCCTCCGCGATCGGCTGGCGCACGGCCAGCAGTTCGGCCACAGCGGGCTTGGCAGCTGGGCTGGCGTTGGGGCTGGCGCTGATCCAGGCGCACACCTGCTCGGCGCAGTCCAGGCGGCGCCGTCCCCGCAGGCTGCTCAGCTCCTCGGGNCTCAGGGGTCGGCCGAAGCGGCTGGCGGCCTCCTGCCAGGCCCTGGCATGGAGCGGTTCGGTGTCGAGCAGGAGCCCGTCGAGATCGAACAGGCAGGCCGCGGGGCGGTTCATGGCGCCATTCTCTCAGGGGGGTTGCCCTCACGGCGCTGGCGCCGGCCGGCTGAACGACACTGCAAACCGCCCCGGCTGGCCACAGGCCTCGGGGTGGAGCCAGCTCCAGCGGGTCCAGATCAGTAGAKAGAGCTGGGTGTTCTCGGGACCCTCGGCCCAGTCGCTGCCGAGGTAGTGACCCCAGACCACGGGTGGGCCGCTGCCCTGGGAAGACTGGGCCGGGCCCCTGGCCAGCTCGCTCCTGTGCAGGATGACCCGGSCGTTGTAGGTGAACACGGGCTGCAGACCTTTCACCGCCCCGCGATCCACCCGGAACCACACCCTCTTGCTGGTGCGGAGGTACCAGAACCCCCAGGCGTGCCCGCTCACGGCATGGTTGCCGTAAGTGGAATACACAATGCCGCGGGCCTGGTAGGGGTGGGCACTGGCCGCTTCAGTGGTTCCTGCTGGTGCCAGTGGCTGTTCCTCTGGGTCGGGTCGTCGCAGCTCAGAATGCACCCTGACTGCTGCCATGGCGATGTCTGAGGTCACGATCGAATCGGTGCTCCACGAGGAGCGGGTCTTTGCGCCGCCGGCAGAGCTGGCCGCCAGCGCTGGGATCGGTTCCATGCAGGCCTACCGCGATCTCGTGGCCGAGGTGGAGGCGGATCCGGATGGCTTCTGGGGCCGGCAGGCCCGCGAGCACCTGCACTGGTTCGAGCCGTTCCACACGGTGCTCGACTGGAGCGATCCGCCCTTTGCCCGCTGGTTCGAGGGTGGCCGCACCAACCTCAGCTACAACTGCCTCGACCGCCACCTGGCGGGGCCCCGGGCCGACAAGACGGCCCTGATCTGGGAGGGAGAGCCCGGCGATACCCGCCGCTTCAGCTACCGCGAGCTGCATGGGGCGGTGTGCCAGGCGGCCAATGCCCTCAAGGCCCTCGGCATCGGCAAGGGCGATCTGGTGGCCCTGTACATGCCGATGGTGCCGGAGGCGGCCATCGCCATGCTGGCCTGCGCTCGCATCGGGGCACCCCATTCGGTGGTGTTCGGGGGGTTCTCGGCCGAGGCCCTGCGCGACCGGCTCATCGACGGCGACGTGAAGCTGGTGATCACCGCCGACGGCGGCTTCCGCAAGGACAAGCCCGTGGCCCTCAAGCCGGCGGTGGATGCGGCCCTGGCGGGCGGTGCCGCCCCCAGCGTTGAGCATGTGCTGGTGGTGCGGCGCACGGGCGAGAACTGCGCCATGGAGCCGGGGCGGGATGAATGGTGGCAGGAGCTGGTGGATCCCCAGGCCGACAGCTGCCCGGCCGAGCCGATGGCCAGCGAAGACCGGCTGTTCGTGCTCTACACCTCCGGCTCCACCGGCAAGCCCAAGGGGGTGGTGCACACCACCGCTGGCTACAACCTCTGGGCCCATCTCACCTTCCAGTGGATCTTCGACCTGCGCGAGGACGACGTCCACTGGTGCACCGCGGATGTGGGCTGGATCACCGGCCACAGCTACATCGTCTATGGGCCCCTCTCCAACGGCGCCACTACGGTGATGTACGAGGGCGCCCCCCGGCCCTCCAAGCCTGGGGCCTTCTGGGAGGTGATCCAGAAGCACAGGGTGAGCCTCTTCTACACCGCGCCCACGGCGATCCGGGCCTTCATGAAGAGCGGGCGTGAGGTTCCTGATCAGCACGACATGAGCAGCCTCAGGATCCTCGGCACGGTGGGCGAGCCGATCAACCCCGAGGCCTGGATGTGGTACCGGGAGGTGATCGGCGGCAACCGCTGCCCGGTGGTAGACACCTGGTGGCAGACCGAGACCGGTGGGGTGATGGTGAGCCCGCTGCCGGGGGCCACCCCCACCAAGCCCGGCTCCTGCACCCTGCCCCTGCCGGGCATCGTGGCCGATGTGGTGGACCATGAGGGGGTGTCTCAGCCCGCCGACGCCGGCGGCTACCTGGCGGTACGGCGCCCCTGGCCGGGGATGATGCGCACGGTCCACGGCGACCCGGAGCGCTTCCGCAGGAGCTACTGGGAGGAGATCCGCCCGGCCGACGGCTCCTGGCTCTACTTCGCCGGCGACGGTGCCCGCCGCGATGGCGACGGCTACTTCTGGGTGATGGGCCGCGTCGATGACGTGATCAATGTGAGCGGTCACCGCCTGGGCACGATGGAGATCGAATCGGCCCTGGTGAGCCATCCGGCCGTGGCGGAAGCCGCCGTGGTGGGCCGGCCCGATGACCTCAAGGGCGAGGGGGTGGTGGCCTTCGTGACACTGGAGAGTGGCCGCTCGGGTGATCAGGCCCTGGTGAGCGAGCTGCGCGCCCACGTGGGTCAGGAAATCGGCCCGATCGCCCGCCCCGATGACATCCGCTTCAGTGATGCCCTGCCCAAGACCCGCAGCGGCAAGATCATGCGGCGCATCCTGCGCTCCCTGGCGGCGGGCCAGGAGGTGAGTGGCGACACCTCCACCCTGGAGGACCGCTCCGTGCTCGATCAGCTGCGGGTGTGACCCCTTGAGCCGCAACATCCCGAGGCGTGGAAGCCCCCGGCATCCACGGGTTCAGCTCCGGCGACGGCTGGAGGATTCACTGCTGGCCACGTTCTTCCGGGGACTGGTGATCGTGATTCCGCTGTACTTAGCCAGCTTGCTGGTGCTCAAGGCCATGCGTACGGTCGCCGGACTTGTGCGGCCGGTGACCCTGGTGGTTCCCGACAGCGTGCCGCTGGAAAGGATCCTGTCCGTGCTGCTGCTGATCGCCATCTGCCTGGCGGTCGGCGCGATCGTGCGCACTCCCGCTGGCCTGGAGTTGCACCAGCGCCTGGAGCGAAGGCTCTATGACCGCATTCCCGGCTACGGCCTGATCCGCAGCCTCGTTCAGCAGCTGCTGGGTCTGTCGGAGGAGAACGTCTGGAAACCGGCCCTGTTCGAATCCGATGAGGGCCTGATGCCAGCCTTCATCATCGAGGAGTTCGAGGATGGTCGCTTTACCGTGTTCATCCCGTCGATCCCGACGCCCTTTGCCGGGGCTGTGATGATTCTCGATGCCAGCCGGGTGCACATCATCGATGTGCCCTTCACCGTGGCGATGCAGAGCGTGGCCCGCTGGGGATCGGGCAGCAAGGAGATGGTGCTGGCCTTCGAGCGCGCCGGAGGCAGGCTACGGCCACGCCCCCTGGAACCACTGGACTGAGGGGGCCTTCAGCTGCGGGCCACGCCAGGGGGCGCGCGACTCACTCCAGCTGCTGATCTGCCCCACCAGCCGCTCCATGCCCCGCTGGCGGGCCGGATCATCGGCCCAGGCCCCGAGCACCTGCTTGCGCAGGCCACCGCTGGCCGGCGTCAGGTGGTCGCCGGGCAGCTCCAGCAGGGTGGAGTCGTCGCCGGGACGGGCCTTCAGCACCCCCAGCAGGCGGCTGCTCTGGTCGATGCCGTCGCGGCTGAAGCGCACCAGCAGGTTGTGGGGCTGCAGGTAGGTGGCGCTGATCTGGCTCAGCGTCTGCTCCGGCGAGGGGCTGAACTCACTCCGGAAGCGCAGCTGCTGGCCGAGTTCCGCCAGCAGCGGCACGGAGCGCTCGGCTGAGAAGTTGTTGAAGCTCAGGGCCACCAGAGCGGCGTTGCGGCGGCCGCCATCCGGCGCCAGCAGGTGCAGCTTGCAGCCGAGGCTGTGGCCCAGGCGTAGCACCGGCAGCCGGGCCGCCGCCGCCGATTCCAGCAGGGCGCCGTCGCCGGCCCGGCTGAGCCGAAACAGGCGCCAGGCCTGATTGGCCTGGGCCTGGTGGTCGAAGCCCGGCACGTAGCTCCAGGCATGCACCCGCCAGCCCTGGGCGGCCAGGGCCTCCAGCAGGCGGCGATAGCTGAGCTGGGGGCTGGCGGCCAGATAGCTGCCCCCGATGAACTCGATCAGACCGCGGGGCCTGCCCGCCGGCTCCAGGCACCAGAGCTTGTCCCGTTGTTGCCAGGGCGCCATGGCGCTCGCTCCGTGTCGGTGGTGGGCTCTCAGGTCGCCTGCAGGGCCTGCAGGGCCTGCAGGGCCTCGCGGCGATGGGCTGGGCCATCGAGCAGGTTGTTGAACTGGTGGCGCACCACCCCCGCCCCATCGATCACATAGGTGACCCGGCCGGGGAGCAGGCCCAGCACGCTCGGTATCCCGTAGGCCTTGCGCAGGGCATTGCCCTGATCCACCAGCAGCGGGTAGGGGAGGTTGTGGCGCTGGGCGAAGCGGCTGTGGCTGGCGGCGTCATCGCCACTCACGCCCCACACCTCGGCGCCGAGGGCCTGCAGGTCGGCGAAGCTGTCGCGGAAGGCACAGGCCTCCATCGTGCAGCCCGGGGTGTCGTCCTTGGGGTAGAAAAACAGCACCAGGGCCCGGCCCCCCAGCTGGTCGCTGCGCCGCTCGCAGCCGCTCTGGTCGGGGAGGGCGATCAGGGGGGCCCGATCGCCGACGGCAACACCCATGGTCAGCAGTCGTGGTGCCCAGACCCTAAGCAGCGGCAGGGGCTCATCGCTTGCCGGGGCTGGGAGGATGGAGGGGCGCAACCGCCAGCTCTGTGAGTGGACCTCCTCCGGAACAGGACAGCCTGTGGCAGCAGCAGGATCTGCTGGGGAGTCTGCTGGCTGCTCCCGCTTCCGCAGGGCCTGAGCCCACACCAGCTCGGGGCCCTGAGGCCGAGCTGCAGCTGCTGCCGAGCGCCGAACCCGAACCCGAACCCGAACCGCAACTGGACCGAGGGCCTTCAGGGGAACAGCGGGCTGTGCCCGAGTTTCTGCTGATCCTTGACACCGAAACCAGCGGGCTGGATCCCCGCGAGCACGTCTGCCTCGAGGTGGGGGCCATTCTGTTTCACGTGAGCGGCCGGGCTGTGCTCAACCAGGTGTCCTTCCTGCTGCCGGCCCACAGCAATCCGGCCGAGGCGATCAATGGCATCGCCCCGGCCATCACCCGGCTGCCCCAGCCCTGGCGGCAGGGCCTGGCCTGCTTCGAAGCGATGGCGGCCCACGCCGATGCGGCCCTGGCCCACAACGCCCGCTTCGATCGGCAGTGGTTTGGCCGTCAGGAGCTGCCGGAGCTGGCGCTGCCCTGGATCTGCTCCATGGACGACATCCGCTGGCCGGCCGAGCGTCAGCTGCGGCCCAGCCCCTCGGTGCGCGATCTGGCCCTCGCCTATGGGGTGCCGGTGTGGGCCGCCCACCGGGCGCTCACCGACTGCATCTACCTGGCGGAGGTGTTCGCCCGCTGCGACGATCTGGAGCTCCTGCTCGAGGCAGCCCTGGAACCGAGGGAGCTGTTCCGGGCCCGGCTGCCCTATGCGGAACGTCATCAGGCCAAGCAGGCCGGATTCCGCTGGAACAACCCCGTGCCCGGCGCCTGGACGCGGCGCCTGAGTGCCCGGGAGGCCATGGCCCTGCCCTTTGCCGTGGAGCCCGTGGCGGAGGGCAGCGCCGCGGCCTGATGGCCAGCCTGTTGCCCGGCCTCCTGATGGGCCGCCTGCACCGTTTTGCTTCCAGTGGTTGAAGCGCAGCGGTGGGTTCCGGCCTCAGCCGCAGCGCGCTCTGCATCCTGGGGCTAACAGGGTTGTTCAACCGATGGTCATGCCCTATCGACCCTGCCGCCGGGCCGGCAGGCCTTCGCCGCGGCTGCGGCTCAACCGCTGGCAGGTGAGCCGCTCCTGGGCCCGGCTGATCCGGGAAGCCGAAGGGCTCTGGCGCGTGGATGTGCGGGCGCTGCATCGCCTGGCCGCCCAGGAACTGGGCCAGCTGCACGAGGAGGTGCCCGTCCTGCTGCGCGGCCGGGTGAACCGCTGGCTGGTGGGTTTCAGGGTGCGCACCCGCCTGGTGCCCAGCCCAGCAAAAAGCCGGCTGGGGAAGCCGGCGGAGGAAGACATCACAGCTGAGCGGGCTCGAGCTGGGCCCTCAAGGGGCCGGTTGAATCGGAGCGGCGGGATTTGAACCCACGACCCCCACTACCCCAAAGTGGTGCGCTACTATGTGTAGCTCCTGCAGGGCAAGGGATTTGAGGGTAGGCGAGAGAGGGTTGGACTAAAAGCAGGACTAAAGACGCTCGCAAATGGCCCGAAATAACTAGGGCCAAGTGGGTGCTGAAGCGCCAGGCGAGCAGGGGCTACTGGAAGTATTCCCCAGTAGGTCTGGCGGTGTGTGGCGAGTGTCGGGGCTTTGGGAGCACGGCTTGAGACAAGCAAAAAGCCAGTGAGGGAAAGGAATTACAACAGCAAACCCAGCAGATGAGAGCTGTTGAGAGCCAAGGAAGAGCACACAGGGCTTCGTAGCGTTGCCCAGCTGCTACGAGATGAGGGACGACACACTCCTCTCTCTTTTAGCCCAGCCCTCTACACTGCTATGCCAGCCCACTTGCCACAGGCCAGAAGGCACGAACGCATAAAGCAGCCGTGGGAGAGCACCCCAGCCATTGCGGGGGGGGGGATCAAGCCAGATGCATAGCCTGGCAAGGACACCGCCCACGTGACGGCTGGGGAACCGCCTAATCAGCGTTAGCCATGCCTAAGAAGACAAAGAATCCATGACTTGACAAGTCATTGCTACTAGAGTACTATGAATATATACAAGCAATCGGCAAAGTGAAACTTTTCAACAATAGAAAAGCAGATGTCATCATCGACCCTTCTGGTGCGTCCAAAGTCAACATTCTTGAAACCATCCTTAGCCCAGAAGGGAAGAAAGAACTCAGCGATATGGCTGAAATTGCAGAGCTGTATAACTTACGAAATTCTCAGTCCCATTCGTAGTGAACGCGCTTCCTTCCAGGCTAGCGGGAAATGCCTTTTAATTCCCTCCTACTGCCATTAGCTGGAGGGTTTCTTTTTATATCATTTTGGAACAAGACGAAATACAATGCCAATAGATCAAACGGCCAAAGGCTTATTCTAGAATCTGCTTTATGGGGGATGCTATTTCTAGGAATAGCATATTTTATTATTCGTCTGCTGAACTGGATGCTTCCAGCTTTTTATCCAATTTGGCACTATTGGATTCCTTATCCGCAGCTTGGGCCGCCAATTGGGTCATTGTTAATTGGCTCATGTCTTCCATGTATTCTCAATAGGTTCTGGAGCGAGAAAAAGGAGAATGCTATCAGCTACGAAGCCTTCTCCGATTATATTGGCCTGGTCTTCTTCAGGGCACAGACAAACAGAAAGCCTGTCATGATTACCTTGCGCAATGGCAAGGTATATATAGGTTTTATACGTGGCTGCAACTGCCCTGGCAATCACGACGGGGGAGGGTCGCTATACATGCAGCCGTCAATGAGTGGATACCGTCGAGAAGAAACCCATGAAATGCATCTAACAACCGACTATACAGCAATCCTTCAGAGCATTGCAGCTTCTGTAGAGGAAGAACAAGCAAGACTTGATGCAATGGCAAAAAGCAATGCCAAGAACAAGATTGAAGTTCAACAGGAGCTGCGCGAAAGACTCAAAGAGGTGAAGACTGCTGCCCTAGAACGACTGGATGTCCTATATATGGCCATTTCAGTCTCGGATATCGTTTCGGCGGGGATATTTAACAAGTCGGCTTATAAGCAGTTTAATCCCATGTTCAAGGAACCTCTGAAAAACCCAATAGAATCAGCCTAGATCCAAGACTGAGACTGGGAACGGATGGCAACACCCCTCCAGCTGGGCTTCACAGATTACGAGCAGACCTACGCCAAGAAGAAGACGCGTCGGCAGATCTTCCTGGAGGAAATGGACACCACGGTTCCGTGGGACTCCTTCCTGGAACTGGTCCAGCCGGTGTACTACAAGCCCACTGCCAAGGGTGGGCGACCTCCATTGCCGTTAGAGGTGATGCTGCGTATACACCCCCTGACGCAGTGGTTCACGCAGTCCGATCCATTGATGGAGGAGATGCTGATCGACACCCCTGCTTCCGCCGCTTTGCGGGGATCGACATGATCGAGGGCCGGATCCCTGATGAGACAACGATTCTGAACTTCCGGCACTTACTGGAAGAGCACCAGATTGCGGAGCAGCTCCTAGAGAGTGTGAACCAGAGCCTGAGCGAGAAGGGCGTGATGCTCAAGGAGGGGACGACCCTCGATGGAACGATCGTCAATGCCCCCAGCTCCACCAAGAACAAGAAAGGTGTGCGGGATCCTGAGATGCACTCGGTGGGCAAGGGCAACCAGTGGTTCTTTGGGATGCGCTGCCATATTGGCGTTGATGCAGTCTCGGGCTTGGTCCACTCCGTGATGAGTACGGCAGCGAACGTGCATGAGCTGAATACTGCGGCCGATCGCATCCATGGCGGGGAACGCGTGATCTATGGCGATGCTGGCCACATCGGCATTGAGAAGCGCGATGCTTTGAAGGGCTGCGCGGCTGAAATGCGTATAGCTATGAGGCCCGGACAGCGCCGCGTGCTACCGGACATAGTAGAAGGCAGCCTGCTTGATCTGATTGAGACGGCGAAAGCGCATTTCAGGGCGAAGGTGGAGCATCCTTTCGGATCATCAAATGCCAGTTTGGATTCCGGAAGGTCTACTACCGAGGCATCAATAAGAACGGCCTCAAGCTTAAGATGCTCTTTGCACTGGCCAATCTCTGGATCATGCGAAAGCGTTATCCTTGTATAGTGTGAATGACAGGGGTCAGTGTGCCTTGCATGAGTCAACAAGACGCAAAACAACAGTTGACTCTCAGGAAGCGTGGATAAACAGGCTGATTGCTCACCCAGCGGAGAAGCCCAAGGTCATAAACGGCTCATATTCGTCTCATTGACGAGAAAGAGACAGGCGTCCTACGAATTGGGCGGCTTGATCAGAGTTTCCTCAAGCCCTAGAGAGAAGTAAGGCCAAGAAGATCTGATGCCTTGAGGGGCTGGTCTCTTGGCAGCTAAGAAAATGCGTACAACCTCTAGGGACGTCGCAAGGGAGTACCTTGATTCATGAAAAGCAGCCTGGGGCCTAGTGAAAGCAGAGGTTAGGCAGTATTAAACGACACGCGGGACTATCCCTGCGATTGGCATGATTAAACACACAATGGCGAACATTAGTGGCTGCTTCTTGGCAGAAGGCATGACTGCATAGCTTCACGTGAGGTCCTGGACTAAAGCTTTCAACCCTGCTTGCACACTCCCGGGACCAGGGGTGGTGTGCAATCACACACCACCCCTGGGCAAAGTCGTAGCATAACCCTGAACCTGCTGCAGGCGTGGGATATCATTCTCAGATATACAACAGGGAGAGAGTGGCATGCGGCTTGTCTCGTTCAACGTCAAGAGCTTCCGTTCGATTAACGACAGCGGGCCAGTCGATGTATCCCAGATAACCGCGGTCTTAGGCCGCAACGAGAGTGGCAAGTCAAATCTTCTGCGGGCGCTGTACAGCATCAACCCTGCAGAGGGTTTCCAGCCCCTTAACAAGGTCAAGGACTTTCCGCGCGATCGACGCTTGGAGGAATGCACAGACGACACTGAAGTCATAAGCTCCCGCTGGTTTCTAGACACCAAAGAGAGGGGCGAGCTTGTCGAAATACTTCCCCGCGCCAAGGACGTACAGGAAGTGGTCATTTCCAGGCGATACAGTGGCAAGAATTGCATTGTCACATTAGAAGGACTAGCTGAGCAAGACCTCAGTGAGAAAGATGTGAAGGCCAAGGTGCGAAAGGTTGTGCCAATAGTCGAAGCGGCGGCAGACAATGCCGCCATAGAGCATCAGCAAAGTCTAAAAGCTGCTTGCAAAGCCTTCGAAACTGGGATGGCTCTGCTACCGGACCGAACGCAATGGGCAACGAACGCAACGCAAGCGGTGAAAAATATGCGCAAGTCGTTAGCGGCGGCACAAGTCGAGTTGACGGATAGACAAGAACAGCCTATTTACGAGCTTGAGGAGCTCTCGGAGACGATTACTGGAGACAAGGATGCCCAACAGGCTGCAAGATGCTGGGTGATGGAGAAGTTGCCGAAGTTCATCTATGTCGATGAGTACCCAGAGCTGCAGGGTCATCAGAACATCGCAGAGTACCTTTCTCGAAAGTCACAAGGTGCGCAGTCCCTTACGCCCGCGGATCGTCAATTCGAGAAGCTGTGCAAGGTTGCAGGACTTGATCCCCAGCACTTGCAGGGACTTCTAAAACACAGCGAGCAGGAGACACGAAATCAGCTTGCGAACCGAGCTGGCGCCTTAGTCACTTCGGAGATTCGGCGGCTATGGAAAGACCGCGCGCTCAAAGTCCGGTTTGGTCTTGATGCGCAGTACCTCGACACGCTGGTGTCTGATCCCAACGCCGCGTATGACGTGGAAGTGAACCTTGATGACCGAAGCCGCGGCTTCCAGTGGTTCTTCTCCTTCTACATCACTTTCTTTGCTGACACGAAGGGAGGTGAAGCAGAGAACGCAATTCTATTACTCGATGAGCCTGGGCTGTATCTGCACGCTCGATCGCAAGGCGACTTGCTGCGTCACTTTGAGAAGGACTTTAACAATCAGATCATCTTCACGACACATTCGCCCTTCATGGTCCCAACGCATCGCTTGGATTCAGTGCGCACAGTGAGCATCGGAGAGAGCACAGGCACCACAGTGACAAACAGCCCAACCGGGGACTCGCGTACGCTGTTTCCACTTCAGGCGGCGCTAGGATACAACATCTCCCAAAGCCTATTCGTCGGTTCTAAGAATCTGGTGGTTGAGGGTGTTACTGATTACTGGTTTTTAGCGTCAGTTTCAACATACCTCGCCGAGGCGAACGGAGTATCACTAGACCCGGAACTTACATTGACGCCGGCCGGCGGCGCACAAAAAGTCTCGTACATGGTCGCGCTCCTAACGTCGGAACATCAAAGCGTTGTGGTGCTTCTGGACCAAGAGAGAGATGCCAAGGCGACCAAAGACAGTCTGGTCAAGAACAAGCTGATTGCCGAGCAGAATGTCGTCTTCGTTTCCGAGGGCTTCCCTGCGCCCGCGCAGACAGATCGAGATGTTGAAGACATGCTTGACCCAACTGTGTTCGATGAGCTTGTGCGTGTGTGCTATGAGGCCGACCTAGACGGGAAGTCGCTAGTGCTGAATCCCAACATCCCCAGGATAGTCAAGAGATACGAAGCTGCCTTCAACACCTTAGGCATCAAATTCAACAAGAGCCGGCCTGCGCGGCTGTTCTTAAACATGATGGCTAAGGATCCGGAGGCTGTACTGCCCCAAACGAGCATCGCAAGGTTCGAGTCGCTGTTCCGGACCATCAACGAGCGCCTTGTGAGGCATGCCGACCATGGGGCTGCCCCTTTCCGGTAAGATGCTCAGATATCAGGGTTACAATCACAAGTTGGAGCGGCGGTATGGCACGACGAGTTAAGCTGCAGATAAGCCCAAGGCAGATACTAGATACAGCTTCAACCAAGTGTCGCGTAAAATCCGTATGCACATAAGCAGCTCCAGCAGGCTTCGCTCGCAGGTTATTGAGGTTGTTCGGCATCTACGAGATTCCAATAGAGAGACTGACCTTCATTGTTGATGAGTCTAGAGGCAGAGGTGTTTGCGGCAGGCAGGAGTCATCACCTGTCGAATCTGGCGTAATGGCTGGACTCATGGTCTCATCCAACAAGCCCATTGAGTTGCATCTAACATACAAGACCTGTTATAGGGTTAAAGCCATCAAAAAGGCTAGAGATGACAGAGTCCTGCCTGATTGGGCACCATAAGTTGCACGAAACGACGCAGTAGCTGCTACTAGTATTAATAAGATTACCGAAAAGAAGCTCAAATAATGGCAGCTAGTCATGCTCAACACTATTGCAACGCTGCCCATGAATGGGGAGGGTGAAGCAGTATAGCGATAGCCTTCACTTCACAGGACAAGAATCTCGGAGAGCCATGAGCAGGGACATAGGTTTCACCGGTGACGAATTCGCTTGTAACCACTCTTCTTTGCACGCTGCTGCATCTCCTTGATCAACCCCATGGGTAGAGGGCTATTGGTGAACGGCCTTGCCCCACTCCTTGGCCTCAGGTTGAGCTTGATCCTGCCGATCCGCTTCTTGGCTTGCTGCGAGCTTGCAGCCTTCCTCTGGAGCGATTTCAACGATGATTTCTCCAGTATCAGTCGCTTCGTGCGCAACCGGCTCTCTTCCCTGCTCTTAGGTGGTTCAGCCTTCCACTCCTTTTGAATCCTCTCGATATTCCCTTCCCGCTCTTTGATCTTGCGTAGCAAGACTCTCCTGTAGCCCCCCACCCGGCGCCGCACGCTGTGCACGCCTTGCAGGCTCGACAGCTGACCACCAACCTTTCGACCCGCCTGGGAAGCGAACCCAGCTCCGCGAGCTGCCAGGCCAGCAGGGGTGCTGAAAGCTTCACCTGGCCCCTGCACGGGTTCAATGCTGCGACCAACCGCGGGGAAGCTTCGACCCAGCGCGGACCCCCGGCGGCGCCCCGCAGGGCCGCGCATCGAGCTACGGGCTGCGAGGGTGCCGATGTAGGCGGCCCCGCCAACTGCGGCGCCCCCAGCGGTGATCTGGGCGGCCCGTTTCAGCTTGCCCCCCGCAGGCCCAGCGGGGTGTGCAGCCCCTGCGGGCTGGTTGCGCTTCCCCCCACCCCGGCCCGACGCGAGCAACAACACCATTCACCTTCGGTGGGTCGCTGAAGGAGAAGATGGGGTCGTTCATGACTGCACCCCCCGCTGGGGCTGCTTCCTGCTCTTGCTCTTCTTCCAAGGCTTGTACGGCTTACCGGTGCGGTAGCTCAACCACGTGCCATCGGCGTCTTGGTAAAGATGCTCGCCGTCTATATCGAGAGTGATAAACGAGTCGTTGCGGCTAGTTGCTCCGCAGGAGTCAGCAGCGGTGCGCCTGGCAGCAACCCGGTCAGCAGAGGAGCAGTCGTCGTCGTCGTCGTCGTCGTCGAGGTCTTCTTCTTCTTCGAAGGTCGCCATGCTGTAGCTGAGCTTGGCAATCTCGGATGGATCGCATTGCCTGCCGTTCCAGTAGGCGCTGGTAAGGCGAGCGTCTGCTGCAGTAATCGGGTGATTGCGGTTATTCATGGGTGGCTCAAGGGGTCAAGAGTGAAAGCGGGATAAACAGATGGGAGCCCAGCCCCAGGCCGGGGGCTGGGGGTGTTACTGAGGTCGGATCGGCCTCCGAGTTAGCTGCCACTGGCCACGCTGAGCGTGAAACACCACCTGGCCAATGAGAGCATCGGCAAGAGCTGCATCGCAGCCTGAGTAGAAGAAGGTGCCACCTCGCGAACGACACTCGCGGTAAAGCGGCAGTACCTTCTCTTTCATCTCGCTGTTCGCGAGATCGAGAAGTCGAGCGATATTCGCAAGCAGCGGTTCCGCTTGCTTAGTTAGCTCTTCAATCCTGCGCTGATCTGCAGCTACTTTTCCCGCGAGTTCCTCCTGAGCATACGCAGCTTCAAACTCTCGGTTGGCTTCTTCGAGTTTAGCCTCAGCTTTTTCTGCGAAGGCTTTCTTTACGGTGCCAGGCAGTTCAAGCTCTTCAACAGCCTTGTACTCGGCTAAAGCTTTGTTGTAACGCTCGCCGGCGCGTTCGAGTCGGACACTGCCTCTGGCGATGACAGAGATTACGCCGATTGATGTTGCAGTAGGGGACATAGAGAGGGGGGTTCTGTACTCTCAGTATAGGACAGTTAAGGGTGCATTGTTGTTAGAATGTGGTGAGGCCCCACCGGACTCTCGAAATCTCAAACACACACATGAGCCATGACGCCTTTTTACACACCCGACCCAAGTGATCCGCTCCTTCAGCAAGCCGGAGCGGATTATGTCTACTTAGAGTTGCCCGAATACTTGTTCGACCGTCTGTATCGAGAAGGATTAGACGTGAGTCGCGGGATGATCGGCCCTAGTCATCAAATCGAGAGAAGCAAAGCAGAAGTGGCGAAGCATGATGAGCATTACGCACCGGAGCACATCTCAGAGACACTGGATCTGCTGGCGCGATCTACCTGGAAACCGGAGCTTCCGACTAGAGAGTTAATGGAAGCGACGCGAGAGCTAGCTCACGAACCGGGAGCTGATTACACTCCGGAAGAGTTCCGAGAGGCGGCAGCTTATCACTACTACCATGCGATGTACATCGCGTTGTGCGCGAATTACTCTGAAGAATCAGCGATGAGGCTGCTGCACAAGATCCAAGGCGCTGAACACGATGAAGAGATCGATCTAGAGCTCTTCGAAGAAGAGCCAGCCGTAGAGGTGCCCTGGTACTTGCTGAGCAGCTGGTTGAGGCTTGGCTACAGAGAAGGATGGAGAATGGCAGAAGCGTTTGGGACTAAGAGTAAGAGGGGGCTAGCGCCTCACTACATCCGGCGTGTGATCAAGAGAGGGGAGCAGCCGTGAGAGCGCCGTCGCTACAAAGCCGCTACGATGCTCAGCACGCTGGGGCAGGCCCAGGGAGGGGGTACCCCAACCTCGTAGAGCGTTATAACTCAGCGCTGAAGCTTGAAGAAGATCTCACCCTGCGGAACTTCAACAAGGCTCTAACACAAAGCTACCGCTCGCTACTTCCACGCATCACGGGCGAGATCCAACGTGGAGCGTTGAGCCGCGTCGGCTACAACTTAGAGATAGCTCGCCAACTCCAAGCTTTGCTGCCTGCGGCCGCACCGGATGAGCCTGACCGCTACGAAAAGGGCTTTGAGCGACTGCTTCGCGATGCCAGCAAGCTCGGCACCACCCTTGGTGAGGGCCTGCTGGCCCAGGGGGCTGGTGGTTCGCGAGTCTCCGCTCTTGCAGTTGGTGTGCCACTGGAATCGGCTGTAGCAATGGCCAGGGAGTCGAGGCGCTATCTGCAGAGACACGGTGAAGACTTCGCAAATACCGCAGCGGAGCTGCTCACCAGCGGGATTCTCGAAGGGCGCAGCAATCAGGAGATCGAACGAGTGCTGCGATCTCGGCTCGACGTGGTGAAGAACGCGGCGGAGGTGATTGTGCGGACTGAGAGCATTCGCGCTTACACAGCCGCGCGGCACGACCGCTTCAAGGCTGCTGGGATCGAATACGTGCAGTACTGGGCGACGGCAGACGATCGTACCTGTCCCATTTGCAGGCCCAGAGCTGGGGTCAAGTATCGAGTCGATGACCTACAACTGCCGGTGCACCCTCGCTGCAGATGCACCTCAACGCCGTGGGTAGCGAAGATCGCTAGGGCGCATCGGAAAGAGGTGCTGAGTGGACGTTAACTCCGTCAACAGCTCAGCACCCACCTAACCGGACTGAACGCAACCATGGACCACCCCGATTTCGCCTCCCATTTCGCGGCCGCCAAACAAAGAGCGGTAAACCGCCTTGCGGCTTGGTTAGAAGCTCGCTTTATTGAAGAAATATCGGAGCCGAAGTGGAAGTGGACTGACACTGAGCTTAGGGATATCATCGATACCGGGAGGCTTCGATCCTCTCTACAAGTCAACATCACGAGTGAGGGTATCACCTTTACCTGGCCGGTTGATTATGCACGAGACGTGCACGATGGTGCTGTGCTGCGTGGTAGCGGGAAGCGCCTGCCAGCCAGGCCATGGACGGAGGCGCCGCTGGCGGAAGCTTCGGAGCGGTTCGGCGAGTTTCTGCAGGAGGAGTTGGAGCGGGGTTGACCCGCACCGCTGGGAGAGCTGGCCGCTGGAGCTGGCCCAGGGGGTGGGTAGTGGTGGTGGTGTGCCGCCGCTCGCCGGCTGCGGCGTTGGCGTGTCGAGGAGGCATAACGTAAGTGTGATGGCGTTGTATTCCCCTACACGCCAACGAAGCTGGGCCAGCGTGGGGCTTTCTCTACGAGTGATCTTCTCAATAGAGCCAACTGTCACACCCCATCGCCGCTGGCGGTTTTGGACAACATGGGAACCCCCGTTTTGGCCACAAAATCCGGCGTTTCGCCGGTTCAGCCTCTGCTGCTTATTGAGAAAGCCTTTTGGGGAGCGGGTCAACTGGCACACTGAGCGCCGCGTACCTGTGTTCCAGGCAGTGACGCTGGACAATCGGGACGGCCTCACCACGCCATCGGCAGCGCCGCCAGCAGGTCAGCGCGACGACCGCTGTGCGAGAGACTCCGAGGCAGGCCCAGGTGGTGTGCGGTCTGCCTCAGCTCGCGGACGGTGAGAGCCTGCAGCTCAGGCACCAGCGGTGCTGGTGAGGGGGACAGGGCCAGCGGACCCAGCGGGGGGTGTGGCTTCCAGAGGAGCGAAGCTGCTGTGATCAGCTCCAGCAGTGCTGCTGCTGTAATCAACGCCGCGAGGAGCAGCAGCTCCACGGGGTGGAGGTGAGTCTCAGAGGCATGCGTAGCCGCCGTCTTAGTCGTTTGAATAGTCATGAGGTCTGAGGCGAAATGGTTTCTCCTCCGGCCCGTCGTTTCCAGGGCTGCGGAGGAGGTGAGCCTCAGATGCTGAGCAGAGCTGCACCAGCGGGTTGGCTGCTCTATCTCTTCAGTTGTCGAGGTGCGGCGATGTGTTCTGCACATCGTGGCTTGGTGGATTTTACCGCTTGCGGGAGTGGTCGGCAAGCGACCGGGTTGTGAAGCTGCGGTGAATCTGCAGGTTAAGAGCAGGTCAAGACTGCGGCTATTTGCCGGAGGTTGCTTATTACTTCAGGGTCAATGGCTGAAGAGTGAAGTCTCCAGCTCAGAGGAGACTCGCTGCAGGGCAGGGGATCAGACCCAGGTGGGGGGTGGTGGTGTGTGCTTGTTGCGAGCAATTCTCAACAAGCATCGGAAGGGCCGCCGCTGCTCACCCCCCACAGCACCTCTGGGCCAGGGGTGGGTGCTGCTGCCTATTGCGAGCGACTCTCAACAAACATCGGAAGCTGCTGCAGGCCCAGCAGGGTGGTTGGGGGGCGCCTCGGTGCGCTGCAGGACGGCCCCAGTAGGCCCAGCAGGGTGCCGGTGCCCGCCGCTCACCCCCTCAGCGACCGACCGGCTGGGTCAGCGGCGGGAAGGGCTGCTTGTTGAGAACCGCTCTCAAGAAGCATCGGTGGGGGGGTGTGCTGCCGGAGCCGGCCCGCCCCGCTGCCCCAGCCGGGTGGTGTGGTGTGGAGGTGAAAAAGCCAGTCCCTCACTGCGCTGTAACGCCTAAGCTCAGGTGTAACAGGGGGATGTTACAGCAAATCCCTTGCGCTGGAAGGGTTGTAACGATGTAACACCTGTAACAAGAAATATAGATACGTACGAGAGAGGAGGAGGGAGGAGAGGGAGGGGGAGAGAGAGAGAAAAGATTTCCCACTTTTTAAGGGGGTATGTCTCTATGATTTCGCGTTACACCGTTACATCGTTACTTCCCTTCCAGCGCAAGGGATCTGCTGTAACAAGGGGGTGTTACAAACCCCTCTGGCGTTACAGCAGATCCCCGTAACGCCACCTCCACCCCACCACACCAACACGCTGGGCCCGCGTAACGCCGCGCACCTCACCCCCACAGCGGGTGCTGTGCCGCTTCACCATCGCCGGCCTCACCGCTCTCCGGCTCCATCCCGCCCAGCACCTCCAGAGGCACACTCACTCCCCTCGAAACGCCGATCACCGGGAACCGGGCCACCGCTTGCAGCCTCTGTGCCCCCTCCAGGTCGAGCAACCGCTCTGCAAACGCCTCGTTCGCCCACTTCGTGCCGTTGAAGACCTTCCCCATCCCCGTCTTCGGCCCAGTGGCGATCACCAGCCCGCGTTCCTTGTCCACCTTCAGGCCCAGGCGGCCCAGTGCGTCCTGGGCTGCCTTGTAGCTCGCTGCGCCCTTGGCGGTCCCTGCCAGCGGGCCGACCCAGCGCGCCAGCTCCCTCACGGTGGTGACGCCAGCCGGTGCGAGCGCCCCATCGTGGAAGCGCACCTCGTGGCCCAGCAGATGCTGAAGGCAGCGCTCAGCCTCGCTGGCAGCGGCGCAGCTCTCGGCGGCCTCATTCTCCAGCGTCCAGCCCTGCGCCTCGACCCAGGCCCGAGCTGAGGGCACCTCCAGCCGGTCGGTGCTGACCAGCAGATGGGCTCCGGCCAGCAGCGCTCCGTAGGTGTCGCCATTGCGGGCCGTGCCGCCCATGGCCTGCACCACCAGGCTGAAGGTCTGCACGTTGTGCAGGAGCACCTTCAGATGAGTCACCGTGCGCCGGATCAGACGCTCGCCCACATCGCGGGTGATCAGCTCACGACGGCGGGTGGCCACCGCCTCCCACTCCGCACCGGTGAGGTGCCTACGCGTCACCACGGCCAGGCGGTTTCGGTCCGCCGAGTTGGGCACCGTGGCGTTGATCCCGATGAGGCAAAGGCTGGAGCGGACTGCATACCTCATTGCCACACCTATTTGTGTGCCTTTCACCTGCTCCACACCGTCGTAGGAGTACCGGGCCAGGCGTAGTTGCTGCTCTCTTCGCCTGAGGTCTTCCTGCTCTGACTCATCGATGAGAGCAGGAAGAGAGCTATTCCCAAGCATCTGCCGCACCCCCGCCTCAGTTGAGCCACTGGAGTACCTCGCAAGCTCCGCTTGCAGCGGCTGCAGGACGTTTTCGACGCTATCGCTTTTGCCGATGCCGGATGAGCCGGTGATCTGCAGCGCTGGCCGCTTCCTGAGAGCGCCGCCGACGTTGGAGAGCACCGCCCAGCCGGCCAGATGCAGCCCATCGCAGGTCTGCTCCCAGCCCATGCCTTGGATCACCTCCAAGATGGCGACGCCTTCTTCATCACTCAGCGGCGCTGCCTCTGGATCAACCGCCAGCGGTACTTCTCTGCTGTAGCAGTACTGGCCGGCGAACGCATCCAGATCGGTCAGTTGGCCGGCAACCTCCAGCCGGTCGCCCAGGTGCCAGACCGGAAGGCCGTTGTCGACCCACACGCCTTCCCCCCGTAGCTTGCTCAGGTTGAAGACCCTGACGTGACCCCCTTTATCGGTCCAGGGCTTATGAGAGTGGGTGGTTGTGGTCATGCTGCAGCTCCCTGTTGAGCTGCCTCCAGGGGCGTACGCCCCTGGAGGGCCGAGTGCGGCCTGAGTGAGTTGTACTCCCAGCGCCAACGATCGGCCAGGATCTGCGCCTCGGGAGCTGTTGTGAACAGCTCGGTGTTGAGGAACTCATCCCGGAACCGGCCGTTGAACGACTCGGCGAATCCGTTCTCCCACGGGGATCCTGGCTCGATGTAGGCCGTGCTGGTAATGCTACTGGCCTCGCACCAGTCCCGTAGGGCCTGGGCAATGAACTCCGGCCCGTTGTCCGATCGGATGTACGCCGGTGCTGGGTAGAGACTGGTGAGTTCCTCCAGCACCGCCACCACGTCCTTGGCCTTGCAGCGCCTGCCCACCCGGATGGCCAGACAGAGGCGGCTGTGCTCATCGATCACGTTCAGGAACTTGAGCCTGCGCCCATCAGCGGTGGCGTCGAACTGGAAGTCCATGGCCCACACCTGGTGGGGATGCTCAGCCCGATGACGCCGCACCGAGCCGTCCGCGGGCCGTGCCCGCTTTCGCTTCCTGGGAGTGGGCCGCTGCAGCCCCTCCTCGCGCCAGAGCCGTTGCACCCGTTTGTGGTTCACGGTCCAGCCCTCCCGCCGCAGCAGGCGGTAGGCCATCCGGCGGCCCCAACGGATGTGGTCCGCGGCGATCTCGCGGAGACGCTGCCGGAGCTTGGCCTCCTCGATCGAGACGACCTTGCCGCCATGGCGATGGGTGCTGCGGTGCTGGCCCACCACCCGGCAGGCCAGGCGTTCAGAGGCCCGGTAACGCTCCTGCAGGACCGTGACGGCCCTGTGGCGACGCTCCGGGCTCAGAAGTTTCCCTCGGCGAGGTCCTTGAGCATGGCCTTCTCCAACTCTGCTTCCGCCAAAAGCTTCTTGAGCCGGGCGTTCTCCTTCTCCAGCTGGGTCAGCCGTCTGGCCTCCTCGGCCTGCATGCCCCCGTACTGCTGCCTCCAGCGGTGGTACGTGGGAGCCGATACCTCCAGGGTCCTGCAGACGTCAGCGACGGTCTGGCCCTGGTTGAGGAGCTGCTCAGCGGTGCGCAGCTTGCGGATGATCTGCTCGGGCGTGTGGCGCTTGCGTTTCATGGGGCTTCTCCTGGCCAAGTCTGGCCGGTAGGGAAGCTCTCATAAGGTCTGGTTCAGTTTCTGGGGTCCACGTCAAATCCGCCCTTCCAACACCAGCTCCTCAGCAATGGCCCGGATGGCCGCCCAGAGCGTGTGGCCGGTTGCAGACCCGTTGGGGTGGCGCCCCATCATGACGAGCACAAGGCATCCACCCGGTGCGAGTTCGATCGCCCGCAGGGCCAGAAACCGGCTCCAGTCCTGGTGGGCCTGCTCCGCCATCTCCAGGGCCTCCGCTCCCGCGAGTTGGTCGAAGAACAGGGCTGTGCCGGCAGATGCAGGCCCTGGCCGCTCGAGCCACTGGAGCGCCGCAAAGCTCAGCCCGAGATTGAGCACCCCTGGAGGCATCACGAGCTGGTAGAAGGAACATGCCGCCGTCATGGGAGTGATCGGCCCCTCACGCACTCGCAGATAACTCTCCTCGCGGCGCAGGGCCTCATACAGGCCAGCCCAGTCGTTCTGCAGAACGTCGTTGTGAACCACATGGATGGGAATGTGTGGAGACCGCGTCCGAATGCTCTCCACGGAGCTTCGAATCAAGAGTGCTGTCGCCATTCCCTGGGCGCAGCCCAAGTCGGCGATCACGACGGCTTTGGTGCTGGAATCCAGCGCGATGCGATCGGCTGCCGAGAAGACCCTGACCTGGAGGGCGGTGGCGTCCTGAGCAGCGGCACGGTGCGACCCAGCGGCCCCTGCCGGGTGCGGCTTGAGCGCACCACGCCAGATGCCGGCCCCGGGTCCCGCGATGAGGCCGAGGCCGTGCTGGCAGCCTCCGGCAGACCCCGCTACAGCCTCAGCGCGACTGCCGGCACCACCATGACTGGGATCTGGCGCCAGCAGACGGAGGCGGCCTGCACGTCCGCAACGCTGGCGGGAACGGTGCTCAGCCAGTAGCAGGGGCTCAGCTGGGACGGCGGCTGGCGGCCCAATGCCGTGGTGCAGCGCGAAATCTGGAGGGCGGGTGCCGTGCAGGGGTTGGCCCTGAGCAGCTATGCCGGCAAGGTGGAAACGGCCTCCTACACCGGCCCTTCCGTCCAGAGGGCTCCGGTATGCAGCCGCTCCACCGCGGCGTTGCCCAGCACGTAGCGCCGGAACGCAGGCTCAACTACCTCGATGGCTGGGTCTGGATAGGGCACCAGCCCTCCCTGCCAGTCTCTGGGAACCGCTTCCGTCATCCGTTGCCAAGCTCCCGGGAGGTGCTCTCCGCTGAATCCAGACGCAGTTCCGGATCGCCCACCTCCGCCTGCTCCCGGCAGCCCAGCACCGCCTCCGGATGGGAGTAGTGCTTGAACTCCAGCCAGTTGCCGGAGGGATCGTTGAGGAAGAAGGTGTGATGCTCCAGCGCCGAGCCCGGATAGCGGCATTTCGGCGCCACGGCAAAAGGCTCGCCGGCCGCCTCCACCCGCTCCCGCAAGGCCTGCCACTGGGGGAGGGAATCGAACTGCAGGCCGAAATGGCGCGGGTAAATGCCCTGCTGCACGGGCTCCGGATCGGGGCCATGGGGCTGCTGTTGGGCCACCAGCTGGTGCCCGCCCAGATCCAGGATCAGCGCCGCCGCGCTGCTGCGCCCCGCAACGCAGCCCAGCACCTGCTCATACCACTGGCGGGTGAGCGTCAGGTCCCACGCCGGAATCGAGAGGTGGAAGCTGGGCGATGCCACCGGCAGGCTCCTGGCCGCACGGGCCGTTCTGCGATCGCCTCCATTCTGGTTCAGCTGCCCAGCTCGAACTGCAGCTGCACGGCCGTGGGGTCCTGCACGGCTGGCTGGCGTCGCCGCCGCCGCGCGCTGGCGGCAAGGCCGGAGCGGCGGGAGCCATGGCGTTCCTGGATGGCATCTGCCAGTTCCGCGAAGCCCTGCTGCCGGCGGCGGCTCCAGATCGCCTCGCGGGCCTCCCGGGCCGCCTGGGCCGGATCCACCCGCCGCTGGGTCGAGGCGGGCATCGTCCAGGGCTCGTGCAGGTTCACCGCCGGCATCCGCGCCAGCTCCGGCAGCCACCGGCGGATGAAGCAACCCTGGGGGTCGTGGTCGTGGCCCTGCTTGATCGGGTTGTAGATGCGGATCGTGTTGATGCCCGTGGTGCCCGACTGCATCTGGCACTGACTCCAGTGGATGCCGGGCTCGTAGTCCACGAAGAGGCGGGCCACCGCCATCAGCATCGCCCGCATACGGAAGTTCAGCCAGCCGGTGGCGATCAGAGCCCGCATGCAGGCATCCACAAATGGCAGCCCGGTGCGGCCCGCCGCCCAGGCCGCCAGCCGCTACGGATTGCTGCGGCGCAGGCCGGCCGTGAGTGGATGACTCTCCTCGAATTCGATCGCCGGCTGGCTTCCCAGCTTCTGGATGAAGTGGCAGTGCCAGTGCAGCCGCGCCTCGAGGCCCCGCGGCGTCACCACCCGCCGCCGGCTGTGCTGCACCAACTCCCGCAACGACAGCGTGCCCCAGCTCAGATGGGGCGAGAGGCGTGAGCAGCTGCCGAAGGCCGTGAGCGGGCCGGAGAGCTCCCGCKGGTAGCGGGCGCCGCGCCCCTGCAGACAACTCTCCAGTGTCGCCAGCGCCTGGGAGCGGCCGCCGCTCTGGCGGCCGGGGCAGGGATCGGGAGCCAGCCCCAGGCAGGCTGCACTGGGAATCACGCCCTGATCCACGCCGCCGAGCGGCTGCAGGGCCGGGGGCGGCGGCGCCAGAGGTTCGGTCATGCGCTGCTTCCAACGCCGCGCCCAGCCGTCACACTTGATCTAAAATTGAGAGTTTGATCCGTCCTAACTTCATAGGATCAAGGTAGGACTTGTTCTGACAATTAGAGCCATGATGCGAAGACACCGCGGCCCTACACTCTTCCGATTCCCTTAACCGGGCTCCGATCGCTAAGGCCATCTCCCGAAACCAATATGATTCCCGTTCGTGAGACCCTTGCTTGGACATCTGGCCTTGCCGAACAACCAAGATCAGCCGCCACGAGTGCATAGCAAGGCGACTTGAAGTCGGAATCAAGCGCACAATTAGGAGCGGACCCGGTTCGCAGGAAGCCTTGGCAGAACCACTAGCGCATGCCTCGGTGCTGGGCACCATCGACTGAGACGCACTCGCCGGCCACCCAGTTTGCGCGCGGGGAGACTAGGAATACCGCAACGTCCGCAATCTCCTGGGGAGTACCGAAACGCCCAGCAGGGATGGCAGTGCGCACACTCTCGTAGATTTCGGGGTACTGCTCTCGTGAACGGGACCAGATACTACCCGGAAACTCTGTCGAGCCGGGAGCAATTGCATTGACGCGAACTCCTTCGGAGGCGTGAAAGACCGCGAGCTTCTTAGCGTGCGCGATGAGCGCTGCTTTAGCAGCGGTATAGCCATAATCCGGTGCCGAATCGCACTCCAGGCCGGAGATGGACGAGACGAGAAGAATGCTACCGCCCCCACCCGCAGCCATCCAGGGGATAACTTGGTCACAAGCACGTACGGCTGCCATGAGGTCCACCTGAAGACTGGCGTTCCAGTCGTCATAGGTCGGCCCAACGGCGAGTGCCGACGCGTTGTAGATTAAACCATAAATACCGCCAAGTTCATTCTTCGCGGTGAACAGAAACGAAGTCAGAGCCTGTGAGTCAGCTATGTCACATACAGCAGCATACGCTTTAACCCCAGTGGCAACAAGGGCATGCTCGGTTTCTCGAAGTGCTTCGTGGTATCGGGCGCAGATGGCGACGTTGGCCCCCTCATTCGCCAAGCCGAGAGCGATCGAGCGGCCAATTCCTCGGCTTCCTCCGAGTACGATGCAGCTCTTCCCTTGCAACTGTAGGTCCATAGAAAGTCCCCCTAACCGTGAGTGAACGATAAGCCCACCTGTCACAGGATCTCGGAAACTGGTGGCTTTCCACAGGTGCCGAACGTTTGCCATCACTTGGCTGCGAGGAAATCATTCTGCGTGATGATACCTATGGAGGCGGCCCAGGTGCATGGCAATGGTGGGTGGGTGCTTTGAGTAGAAGGATCACTTGCAAGCAGTTAATTGAGATCTTAGCGACACCCAAAGGCTAAACGCTGAGCAAGAGTCTTTGGCATTTTGCTTCTCGAATATGAAAGCCACCCAAACCACATTTAAATCCCTGAAGGGGTCGTGAGCATTCCATCTATCCATTTCCCAGAGGCCGGTCGCCTGCGTGTTGCAGGAGCTTTGGACGGCGCCGGGGCTGTGCTCGATGCCTCCGGCCTGAGCCGGCCCACAGTGGCTGGCGCCCCAATGGCGTTCTGGAACACGAAATCTGGTCGGATAGGGGCTTGCGCTGGCTGGCCCTGAGCAGCGATGCGGGACGCTTTCAGAAGGCCTCGTACACCTGAAGCATCGATGCAGCGCTAACTGCCTCGCCAACGTAATACAGCAAGACAGCGAGGAGGTAAGGTACGATTACTTCTAGGCGGTACTGGCCGATGGCAGCTGCTACCTCTACCTCTAGGAGGATCCGTCCGATCTCACCATCGGCTGGCTGGGGGCGATGCTTCCACGCCCAGTTCCTTGGGGTTGAGGTGTTATGTTCTGGCTGCCATGGTCGGAAGGACTTGGGGTGATCCATACCCAAGGAGATCTGGACCATCTGGACCAGATCTATTGTAGGCACTGGAATCAGGCCGCTTAAACTAGCTCGCTGCGTTCATGAATCCAATCACGCCACGGCGACAACTGCTCATGCCAGCATCAATGGCATTTGGTGTCGTTAGGCGGCATCACTTGAGGGCGGCGAGCTGCTGAGAAGGGGCGTTGAATCACCTTCGATTTGTCAGAGATCATTCTCTGGATACAGCCAAAGATCCATTCCGGTTGTAGCCGGCGCAAGGGGGTGCTCAAGCCTCTGCCGCTCAACACTTCCTTAACTCAGACTTAACACTCTAAAAGTCATCCGATCATAATATTCAACCTGATACAGCATTTCAGATGGGTTTTCGCCCCACTTTTCTGCCATTGACACTCTGGCTTCTGATCGCGATCTCGGCCTGTTCTGCGGGCAGACAGGAGGCCGATCAGGCTGGATTGACAGGGGAGACCAGCCGGGACATGCCTGCAACTCCTCTCATCAAGAAAGATATCGAAGTCTGTTCAACAGAGCAAACCTCCTATCTTGACATTGACGACAATGATCGGCTCAGTGTTGGCGATACCCTGATCTATACAATAGCTCTGTCAACAAACAAGAACTGCTCATCGCCCGATGGCACATTCTATGGCAAAGAAGAATTAATTCAAGATCTCGGTCAAGGTCAAAATGGAGATTTTCTGTGGTTAACTAGTTTCCAGGGCCACCTTGTACTTCCTGACGGAACAGTGCAGGCACGTTCCTTAGGCCAGGTCGAAATTTCTGCCCAACAGGTTCAGGCCATTTCTGCCGCTGCTCCTGGTCCAGTGGAGGCCACGATTGAAGATTTGCTGCCTGTAGCCTTCACCTCTTCGCTGCTGGGAACTGATAAGGCCTACGGTGGCACCGTTGGAACGATGAGCTTTGACGATGCTGATCGCGATATCCTTCAGATTGAATTGTTCCAGCGGCCCTAAGAGTCTGGTGAAAAACTGCCTGACCAGCTGAGTTTTCCCTTCCGAGAGCTAAGGAGGCTCTGGAAAACCCAAGCGATCCGCGCGACAATATCCCTGTAATCGCAGGCGCGGACTGGGTCATGGGCAGCAAGCCGCTCGGCCACCGCTTCGCGGAAGGCTGCGCCTACAGCGATTACGAGCAGACCACGGCCAAGAAGCGCACGAGGCACGAGCGTTTTTTGGCCGCAATGGAGAAGGTGGTGCCGTGGAAAACGCTGCAGGATCTCATCGAGCCCCACTATCCCAAGACCAGCAGCAAGGGAGGCCGCCCGCCCTATCCACTTGAGTCCATGCTGCGTATCCATCTGCTGCAGCAGTGGTACGACCTGAGCGATCCGGCGATGGAGGATGCACTGATCGAAGTGGAGACGATGCGCCGCTTTGCCGGCATCGCCCTGATCAGTGATCGGATCCCTGATGAGACCACGATTCTCACGTCCCGGCACCTGCTGGAGAAGCATGATCTCGGCCCACAGACCTTTGAGGTGGTCAAAGCCCATCTCAAAGCACGCGTCATGTCCATGAAGTAGGGCACGATCATCGATGCCACCTTGATCGCGGCACCAAACTCTACCAAGAATTAGAATAAGGAAAGGGATCCGGAGATGCACCAGACCTGCAAGGGCAAGCAGTGGTATCACCGCTACGCGGAAGGCTTCGCCTACGGGATGAAGGTCCACATCGGCGTGGATAGCGAGAGCGGCCTCACCCACTCAGTGGAAACAACGGCTGCCAATGTGCATGACCTCACCCCAGCTGCTGATCTTCTGCACGGCGAGGAGACCGTGGTCTATGCAGATGCCGGCTACCAGGGAATTAAGAAGCGAGACGAGATGCAAGGCCGGGGAATCGGATTCCGCGTTGCCATGCGCCCTGGGAAGCGCCGCCTTCTTCCGGACACGCCGCAGGGACGACTGGATGATCTGGTCGAAACCGCCAAAGCTCACATACGTGCTAAAGCAGAGCATCCGTTTCGGGTGATCAAGCAGCAATTCGGCTTTCAGAAATCCCGGCTGCGGGAATGCTCAAGAATAGCTACAAAGTGAATGTGCTGGTAGCCCTCGCGAACCTATTCATGGCACGTCGCAGGTTGCTATTCAGTACGTGACTGGAGGACTAGTGTGTCCATTGAGGGCAAGAACCGCCCCACATGGGCTGGTTTTGGCGGCCGACAATGTGAAATCAGGCAACTCTAGAATCAGATCGCCAAGACTTGTTCATTGAGAGCATATTGCGCCCTTGAACCCTCTTTCAGGGCTCATTGCCCAGAGGTTCCCTAGCTCTGTGGGGCCCTCAAGACGTTGTTTCCTCAGCCCGCCAGGGTTCTCGACCGTGCGTCTGCGTTGGAAGCACAGTCAGCACCATGCTGATCGCTCTGCCGCTCCTGCGCGGCAAGGGGCTGCGGGTGCAGCGGTGCCAGTTGGGCCAGGCGGTTGGCCTGCAGGGGATTGAGGTTGTCGTCGCTCAACAGCAGCAGCGTCGGCCGGCCGTCGGACAGCGGCGGGCCGGGAATCAGGCCCTCCCAGTTGTCGGGGCTGAGGCCGGTGGCGATCAGATCCCATTCGGCCAGTGGCGGCGCCGCGGCGTCATCGGTGGCTGCCGGCAGGGGATAGAGAGCCAGCTGGATCTGCCAGTTGAACGGGGGCTCGAAGCGCCGCAGCAGCGCCAGCCCCAGCGCAGCAGCCGCACCTGACGGGGGGGGCCTGCAGCAGGGGCCCCAAGGCTCAGCAGCTTGACCGCAATCGCTGCGGCGATGGTCAGCAGCATGGGGGTTCAGCCCTCAGCAAGAAGCAAAACGCTCTCTCAGGCCGCCAGGGGTTCCGAGTTCTCTTCCTCGGCAGGGGCCAGGGAGGTGGATTCTCGCTCGGCCCGGAACAGCCCCACGTCCACGCCCAGGTGTTGGTCGGGACGGCCGGTGATCAGCAGGGCGGTGCGCTGGCGGGTAGCGATCTGCCACATCCACTTGGTGAACAGGGTGATCCGGTTCTCCGTATCAGGGATGAAGGCCAGATGGGCCAGGGCCCAGAGCACCCACCCCGCCAAGCCCGTGATGTGCAGCCCCCGCAGGTCGGCCACCGCATACCAGGGGCCGATCACGGCCATGCTGCCCAGGTCTGTGAAGCGGAAGGGGGCGAGGCTGCGGCCTTCCCGCCCAGCCAGGATGTGGGCCGCCACCCAGCTGCCCATCTGCACGGCGGGGCCTGCCATGCCGGGCAGGGGTGTGCCGTCAGTGGTGTGCAGGTAGGCGCAGAGGTCACCGATGGGGTGGATCTCGGGGTGGCCCGGCACCGAGAAATCGGGCTCCACCAGCAGCCGCCCACCGTGGTCCACGGGGCAGCCGCTGCGATCGGCCAGCAGAGCGCCCAGCCGGGAGGCACGCACGCCAGCGGTCCAGCAGATGGTGGCGGCTTCGAGCTGCTGCAGGCCATCGGCCCCCTGCAGGCTCACCCGCCCGGGGGCGATCGCCTCCACCTTCGTCCGCAGCCGCACCTCCACGCCGGCCTGCTGCAGGTAGCCCGCCGCGGCGGCGGACAGCTTCGGGTGCATCGTGGGCAGCACCCGCTCCACCGGATCCACCAGCACCACCCGGCAGAGGTCGGGGTTGAGCTGCTTGAAATCCCGGCGGATGGCGCGGTGCATCAGCTCGATCAGGGAGCCAGCCAGCTCACAGCCGGCGGGGCCGGCGCCCACCACCTCCACGGTCTGCAGGAAGCGGCGGCGCTCGGGATCGAGCGTCTGCTCCGCCTCCTCCAGGGCCATCAGCAGACGGCGGCGGATCTCATCGGCGTGCTCGAGGATCTTCATCGGCGGCGCCAGGGGCCGCCACTCCTCGCGGCCGAAATAGGTGCTGCCGGAGCCGCTGGCCAGGATCAGATGATCGTAGCCGTAGCGGTGGTCGTTGAACACCACCTCCTTGGCCTCGGGGTCGATGTCCACCACCTCCCCCAGCAGCACCTGGATGTTCGGGGCCTGGCCCACCATCTGGCGCAGGGGGGAGGCCACATCCGCCTCAGACACCAGCCCCGAGGCCACCTGATATAGCAGCGGCTGAAACAGGTTGAAGTTGCGCTTGTCGATCAGCGTCACCCGCACGCGCTTGCCGGCCAGGGCATGGCAGGCCTTGTGAGCCCTGCAAAGCCACCACCCACGATCACCACATGGGGCCAGTCGCGCAGCGCACAGGCGGGGGGGTCCAGTTCCAGGAAGAAGCGTTCCGGTGCCATGGCCCTCCTGAGCCCAGTCTTTCAACCTATGGATGGCTCTCTCTGGGCTCTGTAGTGGGGGAAGCCATTCGGTGGCTCCATCAGCCATTCCACACCTGCAGCAGCCCCGGGATGAGCTGCGCCCTCAGGCCCCTGGCACCGGTCGCGTGCGGCTCACCACAGTCCAGTGGGACTGCAGCGTGGCGTTCACCTGCTGATCACCAATGCGGCAAACAGGCCAACCGGACCTGCCGCTTCTGCGCCAGCTGGAATCCAATGAGCAGCAGACGTGGCTCCCCCTCGCCGAGCCAGTTCAAGAGCAAAGCAGTGACGTTCGGGCTGTACGCTAACCTGGCACGGTGTCAGGCAGAGGTAACACCACGTCGGCTCAGCCCCCTTCACCCCGAAGGCACCGGCCACGTGTGACCGCCCAGCAACTCGCGCAACCGCGCAGGGGTGCCCTCACCCGTCAAGCCATCCTTGACGCCGCCGTGCAGTTCCTCCGGGACGAGTCATTCCGCGATCTTTCCGTGGCGGTGCTGATGGCCGAGGCTGGATCGAGTCGAGCCACCTTCTATCAATACTTTGAGGACATCTACGCCCTGATGCATACCTTGCTGGACGATGTCCGTGAGGCGATTCTCAACGCCGCCGACCCTTGGTTCCAGAGCGACAACGACCCATGCCAGCTGCTCCGGCAGACCCTGCAGGCCATGGTTGACGTGGGCTCAGAGCAGGGTCCGATCCTTCGGGCCGTGGCAGAGGCGGCGCCGTTCGATCCCAAACTTGAAAAGGCCTGGAACAGCTTTCTGGCCCATTTCGATACAGCCGTCACCGCTCGCATCGAGCAGCACCAGGAAAGGGGTTGGATTCCCGCCTTCCCAGCCCACAGCGTCGCTGTCGCCCTCAACCGGATGGATGCGGCAGTGTTGATCAAGGAATTCGGCACCAGCCAGCGGGGAGATCCCTCGCGGGTGGCCGACAGTCTCTGCCACATCTGGCTCTCTACACTCTACGGGACCTCGTCATGAATCGCCCCTCTGCCGTATTGGCTGCTTTCCTCCTTGCCTGCTTGGGTACTCCCTCCTCAGCTGAGGTGAACCAGGCAACGCTCGACTCCATCACCACCCCCGATGCAGTGCAGACTTCGATCGGCACGCTGCGCTTCATCGATGGGGCTCCTCTGCCGCAAACTTCGGCAAAGGTCTATGACTACCTCGACACGATGCGGGGCGTCGATACATTCCTCAAAGGAATTCCTGCGGCCTCGATCTACGCGATCATCCACGGCACCGAAAGCCTTGGAGCCGTAGAGGCGCATCAGATCGTCCTGTTCGACAAACTCGCGGGTCCCGATCAAATCGGCCTGACCTACAACAACACTACGATGTATGTGTTCCCAACAACCGATCTAGAGCGGGATGGGCCCACGGTCATCGAAGTTCCGCCTGGGGCGCTTGGAGCGCTGCACGATGCCTACTTCCGCTACGCCGGAGACTTCGGCCCAGCTGGGCAGGACAAAGGCAAAGGCGGTAAATACCTGATCCTGCCCCCTGGTTACGAGGGCGATGTGCCTGATGGCTATTACACCCTTGATCCAGGTTCCTACAAAAACTGGATTCTCCTACGCTATTCCATCGCTGATGGCATGGAAAACGCGGCAGCATTTATCCGGGACAATCTAAAGATGTATCCGCTCTCGATGGCGGACAATCCCCCCGAGATGGAATTTATCAGCGGTTCTGCAACGCCCTGGAACACTGTGCATGCTAATAATTTCGAGTTCTACAATGAGCTTAACGCCGTCGTACAGAAAGAGCCAATTGACTTCCTTGACCCTGAGACACGCGGACTCTTTGCCTCCATCGGGATCGAAAAAGGTAAACCTTTTGCTCCCGATACGCGAATGCGGAAAATCCTTGAAGACGCAGTCGCGATCGGCAATGCGTCAGCTCGTTCGATTGTCTGGTACCCGCGAGTCGACATGAACCTCGATGGGTTGAAGCTCTATCCAGATCGCAATTACTTCACTGGATTTAATGACAGGAACGTTTTCTTCAACGGAGATGATGGCTACACCATGAATTCTGATGCCCGAGTGGCGTTCCACTACGGCTACACAGTGGTCACACCGGCCATGGCGACGCCTCGGGTGGGTACAGGGTCAGATTATGCGATCGCTTATGTCGACAATACGGGACAGCCGTTTGACGGATCTAAGACCTACATGGCGACATTGCCACCCAACCCTCCTGCAAGAGATTTCTGGGCTTTTACTGTCTACGACGCGCAGACGCGATCCATGTTGCAGACCGATCAAGCTGCGCCCTCGCTTGACAGCGTGCAGCGCAATCCAGTTGTGAATGCTGATGGCAGCATCGATGTGTATTTCGCTCCTGTGGCTCCCGAAGGAAAGGAGGCTAACTGGATCCAAACGATCCCAGGCAAGAGCTGGTTTGCTGCGCTTCGGATGTATGGCCCGCTCGAGCCTTGGATCGAGCAGACCTGGAAGCCGGGTGATGTCATGCTGGTCGAATAACGCGGGATAGACACTGTTTTCTGACCCGTTCGAACAAAGGCGGCCCGACGACTATCGGGCCTTTATCCAATCAACACCGATGATGATCAAGCACACGCTCAGCGTCGCGGCAGCTGCCGCTCTGTTGTCAAGTACCGCGTTGGCAAAACCCATTGTCGTCACCGCAGAGAACTTCCCTCAGGCGTACACCAACCTGCGATTCGCTGCCATCATCGAGAAGGCAGGTGGTCTCAATCGGTTTTTGAAAATGCCAGTGCCGAGTAGCGATCCGAAGGAACAGTTTGTTGTGCGCATGAACCGTGATACGGCTTACTCAACTTCGGTATTCGATCTGTCCAGCAGGAATGTCTACGTTACGATCCCAGAAACCGATCAATATGTAACGATACAGACTGTTGATGAAAATCATGAAACGCAACGCATGATCTACGGTCCTGGCAGATATCTGCTTACTGCTAAGACCGACCATGCATTTGTCATTGTCCGCACGCTTGATCCAGGCTTACGAGACAACATTTTGGTTGAGGCACCTGACCCGAAACCCTTCGAGGTCAAGGAATGGGATGAGGGGTCGTTCCAGGCGGTTGAAAGGGCCGGTAATGAAGACTTCAGCGATGGTTATGATCAGTCAAGAGCATTTAGCAATGTCGAAAGTGGTCAAACACCTTACATGAACTACGTTGGCGCGGCTGGTGGCTGGGGTGGCGCCATGGTGCAAGACAATATCTACCAGACGAGCCCCTACTTCGATGCCGATGGTTGCTATGAAACAACGTTTGTTGATCCAGAGCCGAAGTATTTCTGGTCAGCTACGGTTTACAATGGGGATGGCTATATATTCAATGACGTGGCCAATATCTCCAGTGAAACAAATCCGGTGCAGAATCCAGATGGCACCTACACATTGCGTTTTGGTTGCAAGGGTCTACCCAACAATATTCCAGTTAGCAAGGGCAACACCACGGGCAAGTTCAACGTGCTGATGCGTCACTACGGTCCAAGCGAGATGGTCAGCAATGGCGAATATGGCTTCAACATGACCCAGTTCATTCGATCTGCTCAACCTCTCAAGACCCAATGAGCTCATTGGATGCCTGTTTCAGTTGCTGCGGCCTACATCGCCCAGGCTTTCTCGGACAATTACACTCAAGCATCGATGGCTGATCACGAAAAGATACGCCATCCAATCGATTGGCCTCCCGGTGGCTTCATTGTTTGTAGTCGCAGGGACCCCTGTGGCGCAACCCTGACCACGTGGGCTCCTGCGACCCGGAAAGCACTGGGTTGGCTGCTTCCGTGGGGATCGTGAAAGGGCAACCCTTTGCTCCCGATGAGCGCTGGAAAGCCATCCTCACCGAAGCTGCCGCGATTGGGAACGCATCGTCCCGGCCCATCCTATTTTGCCCCTGCAGCCAGGCTGTCTACTTCTACCCTGGTCAGTGTCAATGGCAGTCGCCTTTGGCAGGTGGACGTTACGAGTTCCTGAATGAAGGCGCTCGCATGTTGGATGATCGGGTTGCCTTTCACTACTACGCCACCGGCATCACCCCGGCCATGACCACTACGAAGGTGGGAACTGGCTCGGTTGACGCTATCAGGAGCAGTAGATCAGAACGCCGTGCCTCTCGACGGTGGCAGCACCTATGCCGTGACCCTTCGGGCCCTTATCCCAGCAGCCAACTCCTGCTGCTTCATGGTCTATGACAACCACCCCCGGCCAGTCCTTGAGACCGATCAGTTGACCGGAACTCTCGACAGCAATTCCGAAGCCTTACAACTGAAGCCCGATGGAGCAGCGACGGTTTATTTTGGCACCAAGGCTCCTGAAGATAAGCCAGGAGACTGGATTAAGACACTTCCAGGTAAAGGTTATAATGTATTGCTGGGCCTCTGCGGCCCCGAGCAGGCATGGTTCGAGAAAACTTGGATGCCCGTTGACTTTGAACCCGTGAATTGACGCTTGCCACTGGTGGGTGCCGCTCAGCGGGGAAACAGCAACTGAACTTGAGCCCTCAGGCTCCAGTCTCCGGCAGCATCGGGCTTCACCACATTCCAGTAGGCCTGCAGCGAGGCATTCACCTTCTGGTCACCGATGGCGAACACCCGGCCAAAACCACCTCCGATCGGAACGGTCCATGGCTCTTCACCGGCGGGGGCTTCCCAGTTGGAGGTGATGATCGGAGCTGATACCAGATACCATCCCTTCGGCAAATTGTAGTTCAGGAACGGTTGCACCAGGAGCTGATTGACCGACTCCCGATCACGGTCACCGGCAAACGACCAGACGTTGTTAGCGATAGCCCCGCACACCATCGGGCCTGTGGACACGACCACAACCGCCGCTGGACCGGCGCTCCATTTCCCCTGGCCAAGAACGTCTTCCGTGGCCGTGGGTAGATCAAAAGTGGGCCCCACACCCCAGGTGACCTTGCTTTCCGAGACTGGGGAGAAGAAAAACTGAGGGTTGATGTCTCCCAGGCCAAAGGCACTGCCTTGCCTCGTTGCCGACGCGGGTTGATTGACGACAGGGACGATGGTGCGGGTGACCAAGAGCAGCTCCTCCGATAGAGGAACTGGAATCACAGGCTGAATATTGAGAAGATTCGGAGTGCCCTCCCCCGACGGCCCAGCACCGAAGGTGGTGTTGTTCTGGAAGGGCACACTGATCAGACTGGCGATCGGATTCTGGGACTCCTTGGCAAGGTCGGCTGTACGCAGTTCAGGTTGATCGTCACTCGCTTCGCTGTCAGGGAGCTCGCTCTCGGCTTGGGCCAACGATGCCGCTGGGGAGGCCGGAACGAGCGTCACCGGCTGACGGAACGGTAGGGGGATGGTTGATGACTCGCTCCCCTGGGATGGGCCCGCGGGATGGGTGTTTGCGATAGCCTCTGGGAACAGGGCGAAGGCACACAGTAGTAGAGCGAGCTTGATCAAGTATCGATCCTTTTCATTGGCTAATCTACGCAAATAAGCACGAACTAGTGACTTGTTGGAGAGGTTCGCAGCCACTAGAAAGATTGTCTGCTGCTTGGCAGAATGCCATTGGGCTGGCCGGCTGGTGGGGTGGTAACGGGTGGGTGATCACGTCAGTCCACGATCAAACTTCAGCCATAAACGATTGGCTAGGACGATGAAAGTAAGCCTCGTCGATCACCCAAGGCTCAGCGCAGCGGCACGAAGATCCGGTTGCCGTTGGCCGGGTTGGTGAACTCGGCGTTGCCCTGCACATACACCCGCCGCTCCCAGGTGCCGCCGAGGGAATCCCGCAGCGTCGAGAGGGGGAAGCCCTCCTTCACCAGCCGGTAGGTCATCGCCTGGCCATCCTCCCAGACAATGCACACCCTGCCATCAGCGGAGTGGTTGTCACGGCAACCGATCGGCTGGTCGTTGTAGGCACAGCTCTTCCAGGCCTCGGCCAGGGCTGCGGGAGCCAGGACCGCCGGGGCCAGAACCGCTGCAGCCAGTGCGCTGCTGATCAACGCCATGGTCAGGGGGGCACGGCCCAGAGGTCTCGGCATGGCTGGTGCAGCCTGGAACCTGAGTATGGCCAGGCCCTGCGTTGGGCTCACACGTTGTGGCCATTTGGGTGCCGATGGATCCGCAGTTCGGCGTAACCCGTCGCTGGATCCAGCTCTCGCCGGAACTACCAGTGCGGCAGCAGCCCCACCAGCAGCTCGGCGGTGGTGCGCACCAGCGAGCCGGGGGCCAGATGGCCGCCGATCACCGCTCCGGTGTTGTCGGCGATAGCGATGTGCAGATGGGCTCCATCGGCAGAGAGCGTGCCGGCCAGGCTGACGATTTCCAGTGCGCCGTCCAGGGTTGTGCTCTCTTGACGGTCAGCCAGCCGCAGCAGGGGGCAAGGTGGACGTGGCTGGATGGGATCAATCCCCGAACTTGCGATCCAACCAAAGCGTGAGCACATAGACGCCGATGAACATCGGCAGGTAGGCCACCCACATGTTGGGCAGATTCAGTTCTGAGTTGTTGATCAGAACAAGTCCTGAGTAGCTGACCAGGCCATAGATCAAGGCTCTGCGCAATGGACCGGAAAGTCTTTTCATCGCAGACCTGCCCAAGCACTTGGCCCATGGTATCGGCTGTGATTCCGCGCGCCGAACCTGGGTTTGAGGCTGCACAGCCCGCCTTGCCCGCCCATGATGGCCGTCGCCCCAAGCGGTCCTGCCGTGTGGTCTGTTCCATGCCCCATCCACCCCGGTCTTCAACGCCGCTGATCAGGGCTCTGACGGCCCTGCTGGTGGTRGCGCTGCCCCTGGTGCTGCAGCCCCAGGCCGCCAGGGCCCGCCAACCCCTGAACCCCGACATCGACACCATGTGCGAGGGGTTGGCCCTGATCAACCAGAAACTGGGCGCCACCGCTGCTCCGGGCACCCCCATGGCCGAGCTCATGGAGCAGGAGCTGGTGATCACGGCAGGCCAGTACGAGGCGCTGTGGTCGTTGATGAAGCTCACTCCCACGCCGATCTGCGAGTCGCTGTACTGATGGCCCGATGAGCACGCCCTCTCCGGGCCGGCTGCAGCAGGTGCTGGGGCTCGGCTTTGGCCTTGCCGGCGCCGTGGGGGGCACGATCGGGGCCGGCATCCTGCGCACCCCCGGCATCGTGGCGGCCCAGCTGCTCGATCCCTGGCTGATCCTCGCGGCCTGGCTGCTGGGTGGCCTCTACGCGGTGCTGGGAGCCCTGTGCGTGGCCGAGCTGGCCAGCAGCCTGCCCCGCGCCGGTGGCTGGTATGTGTACGCCGAGCGGGCCTTCGGGGCCCGGGCCGGCGGCTTGGTGGGCTGGACCGACTGGCTCGCCCACTGCATCGGCCTGGCCTGGGTGGCCACCACCACGGGCGAAGTGGTGGTGCAGCTGCTGCCCGATGCCGGCCTGTCCGAGCGCCTGGTCGGCCTGCTCACCATCGTTCTGTTCGGCCTGATCCAGTGGCGCGGGGTGCGGGCCGGCAGCGCCAGCCAGGAGCTGCTCAGCCTGGCCAAGGCGGTGGCCTTCCTGGGCCTGGTGGCGGCCTGCTACCTGCTGCCGCCGCTGGACTCCATCAGCGTCTACACCAGCGCCGGCGCTGGTGAGCCCCTGGCCTGGGGCAACCTCGGCCTGGTGGCCCTCATGGCCCTGCAGCCGGTGATCACCACCTACGACGGCTGGGCCAGTCCGATCTACTTCTCCGAGGAGTTCACCGATCCCGCCAACGACCTGCCCCGCTCCCTGATCGGCGGCGTGCTGGCTGTGCTGGTGCTCTACCTGCTGATCAACGGGGCCCTGCTGCATGTGCTCACTCCGCAGCAGCTGGCCGCCTCCAGCCTGCCGGCCACCACGGCGGCCCAGTTGCTGGGCGGTGCGATCGGCGGTCAGGTGATCACGGCGGTGGCCCTGGTGGCCCTGCTCGGGCTGATCAACACCGTGGTGATGGCCGCGCCGCGCATCCTCTACGGCCTCAGCCGCGATGGTCTCTTCCCGGCCCTGGCCCAGGGCGTGAACCCAGGCGGCACCCCCACAGGCGCCCTCGGCCTCAGCCTGGCGGCCTCCATGGCCCTGGTGCTGGCGGGATCCTTCGAGCACCTGCTGGCCATGGCCGCCTTCCTCTATGTGTGCCTGCCCCTGGTGGGCATCGCCGCCCTGGTAGTGCTGCGGCAACGGGAGCCCGAGCTGGAGCGGCCCTTCCGGCTGCCCGCCTACCCGCTGGCGCCGCTGCTGATCGCCCTGGTGTCGGTGGCGTTCCTGGCGGCGGCGTTGCTGCAGGACAGCGCCAACAGCCTGGCGGCCCTCGCCCTGGCCAGCCTGGGGCTGGTAATCCCGCGGCGTTCCAGCCCCGATCAGGCGGAGCCCGGGGCGGCTGGCGCCGGCGGCTCCAGCCAGTAAGTGGTCATCGCCCCCACCCCCTTCACCAGCAAGGACCCGCGCTGCTGCACCTGGAAGCGTGGCTCCAGCCTGCGGGCCAGGGCCTCGCTCAGCTGGATGCGGCCGGCGAGGCCATGGCTTTCCATGCGGCTGGCGATGTTCACCGTTTCGCCCCAGAGGTCGTAGATGAACTTCTTGGTGCCGATCACCCCGGCCACCACCGGGCCGCAGTGCATGCCGATCCGCAGGGCCATGCCCTCGGCCTCCGGGCTGCGGAAGTCGCGCATCCAGGCCTGCATGTCCAGGGCCATGGCGGCGATGGCGTCGGCGTGGTTCTCGCGGGGGAGGGGCAGGCCCCCCACCACCATGTAGTTGTCGCCGATGGTCTTGATCTTCTCCAGGCCATGGCGTTCGCAGAGCTGATCGAAGGCGCTGAACACCTGGTTCAGCAGCTGCACCAGGGCATGGCAGGGCAGCCGCGCCGCCAGGGCGGTGAACCCCTCGATGTCGGCGAACAGCACGCTCACATCGGCATGGGTCTCGGCGATGGTGCGCCGTCCCCGCTTCATCTCCATTGCGATCGGCGGCGGCAGGATGTTGAGCAGCAGCTGGTCGGCCCGCTCCTGCTCCTGCTGGGCACTGCGCTCGGCCACCTGGCGGCGCTCCATTTCGGCCGCCGTGGTGAGAAACGACTGGTTGAAGGCCTGCTCCACCTCCCCCACCTCATCGGCAGCCCCGAGGGGCAGCAGCAGGGTTTCCGGGTTGCTGGTGGAGCCCGAGGCCAGGGCCCGTCCGCCCAGCACCAGCCGATCCCGCAGGGTCACGATCCGACCGATCACCAGCCGCTGCATCACCACCAGGGTGATCAGGGTGAGGAAGGCCGCGATCCCCAGCACGATCAGGGTGATGTTGAGGGTGTAGCTGAGCAGCCCTGCGCGGATGCTGCTGGCCTCGTGGCGCATCACCAGAAGATGGTCGCCGCCCAGGCTTTCCGGCCCCCACGCGGCGTCGTAGCTGCCGCGCAGCGGATACCAGCGCCCCTCGATGCGATTCCGGCTGGCCTGGACCCCTGAGAGCTGCGGCAGTGCCCCGAAGCCGCCCAGCCTCTCCCCGCTGGACGCCCGGTAGAGCGCAGCCCCCTCGATGTCCTGCAGCATTGAGGAGCTGCGCAGCCGCTGCACCGCGGCCAGCAGCTGAGGCGATGAGCCCGCCTGGCCTTCGGCCACCAGCCAATCGATCTTGGCGGTGCTCACCTGCCGCAGCTGCGCCCCGAGCCGGTCGGCCTGGCGCAGCACGGAGGGCACCAGCACCAGCGCCTCCACCACCAGGAAATTCAGAAAGATCCAGAAGGCGATCCGCCGAGCCAACCGGGCCCGGAGCATGGCGGGCAGGGGCACAGCAGCAGAGCACGGAATTCCTCCGGTTTACCGGACTGGGGCCCAGGCGGATGTTTCGCTTCAGTCCGCCACCTGGGCGCCCTCCATCCAGAGCCAGGCCTGCCGCAGGCTGCCCGCCTCGCCGAGGTTGCCCGGGAAGGTGAGCAGGGGCAGCCGCAGCAGCGGCGCCTCGGCTGGCGGCAGCACCAGCGACAGCCCCGGCAGCAGCTGCCCCTGCAGCTCCACGGCATCCAGGGCCAGCCCGTCGCGCAGCAGCGCCGAGCTGGTGATGCCCCCCTTGCTGATCACGTAGCCCAGCTGCGGCATCACGGCGGCGGCCAGCCGGGCCATCAGGGCCGCCAGCCCCTGCCCCAGTCGCAGCCGCTCGGCGGCACTGGCGCAGCGCAGCTCGCCGCGGCTGGTGTGCAGCACGGCCGTGCGGCCGCTGTGGAGCACGGCCTCGAGCTGCTGCAGCCAGTCGGTCTCCAGGGAGGCCAGCAGCTCAGCGGGCAGGGGCCCCGCCAGCACCCGCGCCAGGCGGCGCACCGGCAGTTCCACCGCCTGGCAGGTCGGCTCCTGCAGCAGGGTCTCCAGCTGGGCATCGGCCAGGGGCACGTGGGAGCCCACCAGCACCAGCCCCGGCAGGGGGCCGGCTGGCCCCCGGCGCCGCAGGCCCGCCAGGGCAGAGGGTGTCAGCGGCTGGGGGGGCAGCGGCACCAGGCCGTTCAGCAGGCTGGCGGCGCACTGGCACAGGAACCGCCGCGGCCGCCCCCAGCGCTCGCTGGCCGCTGGAGCCGTGAGCTGCCGCACCGCGGCTCCCAGGGCCGCCAGCTGCTGCGGCCGCTCCGCATCCACCACCACCACCGGGTTGCCGCGCAGCGCGGCCAGGCGTGCACAGAGGGCCGCAAGGCCATCCGCCGAGGCCGCCGCCGCGTCGAGTTCCGCCAGGCCGAGCCGCTGCACGCTCCTGGCCGGCAGCCGGCCCGCACTCTTTTCCTCCACCCAGGCCGCCAGGTCGCTGCTGCTGTAGCCGAACAGGCCGTCGCGGGCGAAGGGCGTGGTGTGCACCGGCACGCCGTTGAGGCGGTGCACTCCCCCTGCGGTGGTGCGCCCCCCAGGCAGGAAGGCTGGTGCCAGCATGGTGGCATCGAAGCCTCCGGGCTCCCGCTCCCCCGGCGCGCTCAGCAGCGGTGCCAGCTCCCGGGCGATCACCTCGCATTCCAGGGGGAAATGGCTGCGCAGGGTGGAATCGCCCCGGCTCACCACCAGCCAGTGCCGGCAGCGCCCCTCGGCCTGCTCCGCCCTCAGTGCCTCGAGCAGGGCCCGGCAGATCTGCGCCACCCGCTCGGCCGCCGCGGCCGGGGCCAGGGCGCGGCTGTCGGCCAGCACGAACAGCAGTGGTGAGGGGTGCTGCAGGCCGCGCCGCAGCGTCGCCACATCCCAGCGCAGCAGCAGCAGACAACCGTGCACGGTCTGGGATCCGGTGGGGTCGTCGTCGAGCACCACAACCTTCATGGCACCATCGTGCCGTGATGACTCCCGAGCCCAGCGATCTGCAGGCCGTGGTGCAGGACCTGCACCGGCGCAACGTCACCTGGCTGCCCGCCGGACTCGGCAGCCGCCTCGACTGGGGACCGCCGGTGGCGCAGCCCCACACGGTGCTGAGCTGCCGGCGGCTGAACCGGATCCTGGAGCACAACCCGGGCGACTTCACCATCAGCGTGGAGGCCGGCACACCACTGGTGGAGGTGCAGCAGGCTCTGGCCCACCACGGGCAGTGGTTACCCGTGGACTGGCCCTGGGGCAGCGGCCCCGCCGGCGAGGCTTCCGGCTCCGTCGGCGGCCTGGTGGCCCGCGGCCAGGCTGGCGGCTACCGCCAGCGCTATCTGGGCGTGCGCGACCAGCTGATCGGCATCCACCTGCTGCGCAGCGATGGCGTGGCCGCCCGGGCCGGCGGCAAGGTGGTGAAGAACGTGGCCGGCTACGACCTGATGCGCCCCCTCTGCGGCAGTTGGGGCTCCCTGGCCCTGATCACGTCCGTCACCCTGCGCACCCAGCCGATTCCGCCCCACCGCCAGGGGCTGCGGCTTGAGGGGGCCAGGCCCGCCCTGGGCAGCTTCTGCCGCTGGCTGCTCGGCTCCAGCCTCAGCCCCGAGCGGCTCGACTGGCAGCGCCGCGGCGGCGAGGCCAGCCTGCTGGTGAGCCTGGCCAGCATCAGCGCCCAGACGCTCCAGGAGCAGATCGCCTGCATCGAGGAGAAGGCCGGCGGCGAAGGCCTGGGCTGCGGCTGCCTGGAGCCCGATGCCCTGGCCGCGGCGGAGTGCTGCGGCCAGGGCGACCCCGAGCCCGCCTGGCTGCTGCGCCTGGGGGTGCTGCCCGACCGCCTGCCGGAGCTGCTGGAGCAACGGGCCCTCGGCGGCCTGGAGCTGGTGATGGGCGCCGGCAGTGGCCTGGGCTACGCCTGGGGCAGCGCTGCCGCGGTGCCGGCCCACCGCGTGGAGAGCCTGCGGCGCCACTGCCATGCGGCCGGAGGGGCGCTCACCCTGCTGCGGCAGCCCAGCGGCAGCAGCCTGCCCGCCTGGCTCGATGCACCCTCCCGCCCCCTGATCGAGGCCCTCAAGCGGCAGTTCGATCCGAAGCAGCAACTGGCGCGGGGTCGGCTGCCTGGCGTGGCTCCTGTGGCTGGCTGAGGCCCGCCAGCCAGCTGAGCAGGGCTTCATTCACCTGGTCGGGCACTTCGTCGTGGGGGCAGTGCCCCGCCTCCAGCACCACCTCGGTGGTGATCTCGGGCGCGTGGCGCTGGAAGGCCTGGCGGCGCCCCACCGCGTTGATCCAGGGATCGCGGATGCCCCAGAGCAGCAGCAGCGGGCAGCGCAGCTCGGCGAACAGCTCATCGAGGGGCTGGCCCCGGGGAATGTCGAACACTGTGCGGAACACGCCGAAGGCGCCCGGATCCAGGGAGGGCCGCCGGATCGCCTCCACCAGGGCGTCGTCCACGTTGGTGCGGTCGATGTACACCTGGTTCAGGGTGCGGCGGATCGTGGCGGGGCGGCGCAGATTCTCGAACAGCAGCCGCTGCAGCACAGGGCTGCGCAGCAAGGCGCCGCCGATCGTCTGGCGGGTGATGGCGCCCCAGCCCTTCGGCGGGGCCTGCTCATCGCTGAAGGGGCCGGCGGCATTCACCAGCACCACCCCGGCCGCCTCGCGACCCGGCGCGGCCTCGCCCTTGAGGGCCGCCGCCGCCGCCAAGGCGGCGAAGCCGCCGAGGGAATTGCCCACCAGCACCGTGGGCCGGCCGATGCGCTCGGCCACATAGGCCACCAGTTGATCGCGCCAGAGTCCGCCGCCATAGGCCAGCCCGGCGGGCTTGGCGCTGCGGCCGAAGCCGAGCAGATCCACGGCATGCACCTCGTGGCTGCGGGCCAGGGCCGGGATGTTGTAGCGCCAGTGGTCGGTGGAGGCCCCGAAGCCGTGCACCAGCAGCACCGCAGGCCCCAGCGGCCGCTCCGGCCCCGCCACCACGGCGTGCACGGGGTGGCCCAGGTGGGTCCAGGGCTGGGCAATCGGCTGATCGAGCACGGCAGCGGCCGGCAGGGAGGGTCGATGCTAAGGAGCACCGCGAGCTCACCCTTGCCCCTCGCCAGCATCGACTGGATCGCCCTGCTGCCGGGGATCGCCCTCTGGGCGCTGGCGCTTTACCTGCCGCTCAGCCTGCCCCTGGCCAGGCTCGAGCAGGCCCTTGAGGCCGGCAGCTGGCCGCCCCTGCTGCAGCAGGTGGTGCTGGTGGGGCTCAGTCTGGCCGCAGCCGTGGCCGTGGGTGCCCTCACGGAGATCGGCCTGGGCCTGGCCCTCGGCCCCAGCTGGGCCTCCAGCCTCGGCCTGATCGCCGTGGGCTGGGGGCTGTTCACAGCTCTCGCCAGTCGAGCCAGGGAAGACGAGGAATGATCGCTGCGGTGGAGTGCCGGTAGGCGGCGTAGTCGGGGTGGGTGCAGGCCAGGGCCCGCTCCTCGCGCCGCGCCTTGCCGCCCAGTACCGCGCCGAGGGCCAGCAGCAGGCCCAGGTGCAGCAGGCTGCCGAGGGCCAGCGTCACCCCCAGGGAGCAGAGCAGCACCGCCTGGTAGAGGGGGTGGCGGCAGCGGCCGTAGGCGCCGCTGGTGACCAGGGCCGCCCCCGGAATCGGCTCCGGCAGGGGCGAGAGGCTGGCGCCCAGGCTCAGGAAGCCCTGCAGGGCCAGCCCCATCCCCACCAGGAACAGCACCGCGCCGCCCAGGGCCAGGGGCAAGGGCCAGGCATAGCCCCAGGAGCCAGGCGCCGGCCAGGGCGGCAGCAGGTGGGCGGCGATCAGCAGCAACTGGGCCAGCAACCACCACTCGCCGCGGCGGTTGTCGCGCCAGCCGCCCCAGCTCAGGCCCCAGCGCCGCAGCAGAGACACACCGGCATCAGGTGGGGATTTCGGCGAGGGGGTCAAGGTCGGGTCCTCCGGATTGGCCGCCGAGCACCAGTCTGAGCAGGATCGGGGCCAGGAAGGTGGTGCCGATCACCATCAGCAGGATGGCCGCCTCCAGCGACTTGGTGAGCAGGCCGGCCTGGCTGCCGAGCCCCAGGAAGATCAGTCCCACCTCGCCGCGGGGCATCATCCCCAGCCCCACCACCAGCCGGTTGGTCTTCACCTTGCTCACGTAGCTCCAGCCCGCCGCCACCTTGCCCAGGATCGCCACCACCAGCAGGAAGGCGGCCACGATCAGCCCCTCGTGGTTCTCGGGGTTCATCGGGTTGAGCACCGAGAGATCCATGCCGGTGCCGATCAGCACGAAGAAGATCGTGGCGAACAGGGCCACCAGCGGCTGCACCGTGCCCTGGATCGCATGGGTGTGCTTGGAGCCACTGAGGATCAGGCCCGCCGCGAAGGCACCCAGCGCCGCCTCCAGGCCGATCGCCTGGGCGGCGAAACAGCACAGGGTGAGCACCACGAAACCGGCCACCACCACCTCGCCGGGAGCCTTGAGCCGATCCAGCACCCAGTCAAAAGCAGGCGCGGCCGTGCGGCTCAGGAACAGTGCCGCAGCCACGAACACCCCGGCGGCCACCACCAGTTTCAGCAGCGGGGCCAGCTCGAAGCTGCCGCCTCCGGCCAGGCTCACCACCACGGCCAGGATCACGATGCCGAGGATGTCATCGAGCACCGCCGCGCCGATCACCGTCTGCCCCTCACGGGTGCGCAGGAACTTGAGCTCCCCGAACACGCTGGCGGTGATGCCGATCGAGGTGGCCGTCATGGCCGCTCCGGCGAACACGGCCGGAATCAACGGCACGTCAAAGAGGTAGTAGAGGCCGGCCGTGCCCAGGGCGAAGGGCAGCACCACGCCGGTCACCGCCACGGTGGTGGCCTGGGCGCCCACCGCCACCAGCTCATCGAGCTCACTCTCCAGACCGGTGAGGAACAGCAGGGCGTAGAGCCCGATCTCCGACACCTGCTTGAGGTTGGGGAAGGTTTCGGCGTAGAGATCCTGCACGCTGGCCGGCTCCAGGCCGGAGAGCGATCCGAGCACCGAGAGGCTCCATGTGGACAGCTGGGCCTGGGTGTCAGGCGGCACGATCAGGTGCAGCCCCGACACGCCGATCACAACGCCAGCCACCAGCTCGCCCAGGATCGTGGGCAGCTGCAGGCGCACCATCAGCTCAGCGAGCACCCGCGCCGCCACGAAGATCACCAGGAATTCGCCAACGGAAATCAGCGTTTCGGCCACCTCGKACTGGTGACTGTCGACAKCGAGCAACAGGGCTGGCRGGKTCATGGAGAGGTTYATCTKGGGCCGATCGGGTCGTCGKCGCCGKTGTTCGSACGCAGATCTCTAGCCAGCGGCGCCGTTCCACGGTGGCCATCGTCGCTACCGTCCGCGCATGCCGTTTCTGGGCTGACTGAGATGGGAGAACTGCTCTCCACCGCCATCCCGAACCTCACCAGCAGCCTGCCGCCCCCGTCCACCAAGCCCTCCCAGCAGGACCTGGCCCTGATCGATCGCTGGTGGCGCGCCGCCAACTATCTGGCGGTAGGGATGATCTATCTGCAGGACAATCCGCTGCTGCAGCAGCCCCTCCAGCCCGAGCACATCAAGAACCGGCTGCTGGGCCACTGGGGGTCGAGCCCGGGTCAGGCCTTCATCTGGGCCCATGCCAACCGGCTGATCCGGGAGCGCGACCTGGACATGCTCTACCTCTCTGGGCCAGGCCACGGCGCCCCAGGCGTGCTGGCCCCCACCTACCTCGATGGCAGCTACAGCGAGGTGTACCCCGACATCTCCCGCGACAGCGAGGGGATGCGGCGCTTCTTCAAGCAGTTCTCCTTCCCGGGCCACATCGGCTCCCACTGCACCCCGGAAACCCCCGGCTCGATCCATGAGGGCGGCGAGCTGGGCTACGTGCTCTCGCACGCCTGCGGCGCGGTGTTCGATAACCCCGAGCTGATCGCCGTGGCCTGCGTGGGCGATGGCGAGGCCGAAACCGGCCCGCTGGCCACCAGCTGGCACATCAACAAATTCCTCAACCCGATTTCGGACGGGGCGGTGCTGCCGGTGCTGCACCTCAACGGCTACAAGATCGCCAACCCCACCCTGCTGGCCCGCATCCCGCGCGAGGAGCTGGTGAGCCTGCTGCGCGGTTACGGCTGGGAGCCGATCCTGGTGGAGGGCCATGAGCCCCACGCCATGCACGCCGCCATGGCAGCGGCCATGGACCAGGCCGTCGATGCGATCCAGCAGGTGCGCGCCACCTGCCGGGCCAGCGGCGAGGCCGTGCGCCCGGCCTGGCCGATGATCGTGCTGCGCTCCCCCAAGGGCTGGACCGGCCCCGCCGCCCTCGGCGACAAGAAGATCGAGAACTTCTGGAGGGCTCACCAGGTGCCCCTGGCCGCCCCCAAGACCGATCCCCAGCAGCTGGCCATGCTGGAGTCCTGGATGCGCAGCTACCGGCCTGAGGAGCTGTTCGACAGTGAAGGCCGCCTCTGGCCCGACCTCGAGGCTCTCGCGCCGGTGGGCCCCAGGCGGATGGGCTCCAGCCCCCATGCCAATGGCGGCCAGCTGCGCCGCAAGCTGCGCCTGGCCCCGGTGGAGGCCTATGCCGTGCCGGTGGAGCAGCCAGGAGCCACTGAGCACGAGAATACGGCGCCCCTGGGCTGCCTGCTGCGCGATTCCATTGCGCGCAACCCCGATTCGCTGCGGGTGTTCGGCCCGGATGAAACCGCCTCCAACCGCCTGCAGGCGATCTACGAGGTGAGCAAGAAGGTGTGGATGGAAGACCTCCTCCCCGAAGACCTCAACGGCAGCGAACTGGCCCGCGAGGGCCGCGTGGTGGAGATGCTGTCTGAGCACACCCTGGTGGGGATGATGGAGGGCTACCTGCTCACCGGTCGCTACGGCTTTTTCCACACCTACGAGGCGTTCGCCCATGTGATCGCCTCGATGTTCAACCAGCACGCCAAGTGGCTGGAGAGCTGCATCCACCACGCCACCTGGCGGGCCCCGATCGGCGCCTGGAACTGCCTGATCTCCTCCACGGTGTGGCGCCAGGATCACAACGGCTTCACCCACCAGGATCCCGGCTTCATCGATCTGGCCGGCAACAAGAGTGGCGAGGTGGTTCGCGTCTACCTGCCGGCCGATGCCAACTCCCTGCTGGCGGTGGCGGAAGAGGCCCTGGTGGAGCCCAACGTCTGCAACATCATCGTTTCCGACAAGCAGAAACACCTCCAGTACCTCAGCCTGGAGCAGGCTCGCGCCCACGTGGCCAAGGGCATCAGCATCATCAGCTGGGCCAGCAACGATGACAGCGGCACTGAACCCGATGAGCCCGATGTGGTGATGGCCTGCGCCGGCGACATCCCCACCAAGGAAACCCTGGCGGCTGTGCAGATCCTTCGTCATGAGTGCCCCAGGCTGAAGATCAGGGTGCTCAATGTGGTGAAGCTGTTTGCTCTCACCGAACCCTCGGAACATCCCCATGGCCTCAGTGATCGGGATTTCGACAGCCTGTTCACCACCGACAAGCCGGTGATCTTCAACTTCCACGGCTATCCCTGGCTGATTCACCGGCTGGTCTACCGCCGCACCAACCACCCCAACTTCCACGTGCGTGGTTACAAGGAAAAGGGCAACATCAACACGCCTCTTGAGCTCGCGATGAACAACCAGATCGATCGCTTCAATCTCGTGATTGACGTGATTGATCGCGTTACCGGGCTCGGCTCAAGGGCCGCCCATGTGAAGGAACGGATGAAGAACGCCATCCTGGCCAATCGCGCCCATGCCCACACCCATGGCATGGACGCCCCCGAGATCACCAACTGGCGCTGGAGTACACCCGAGGCATGACCACCATCCAACCCAGGCCTCTGCGCCTGCCCACCCCGGGCTGTTACGCCGACTCCGACCGCAGCGGCTCCGGACCGGAGGACCTGTTTGACGGCATGACCGGGCACCTGTTCTTCAGCCTCGGCAAGCTCGCCCCCACCGCCACCCGCCACGACCTCTACGTGGCCCTCAGCTACGCCGTGCGCGACCGGCTGATGACCCGTTACCTGGCTGGCCTCGAGGCCCTGCGGGCAGCTCCCACCCGGGTGGTGGCCTATCTCTCGGCCGAGTTTCTGATCGGGCCGCAGCTGGGCAACAACCTGCTGATGCTTGGCATCGAGGAGGCGGCGAGCCAGGCCCTGAAGCGCTTCGGCATCGACGATCTGAACCAGATCCTGGACGTGGAGGAAGAGCCAGGTCTTGGCAACGGCGGCCTGGGCCGCCTGGCCGCCTGCTTCCTCGAATCGCTCTCCTCGCTGGAAATCCCCGCCTCCGGCTACGGCATTCGCTACGAGTTCGGCATCTTCGATCAGCTGATCCGCGATGGTTGGCAGGTGGAGGTCACCGACAAGTGGCTCAAGGCCGGCTGGCCCTGGGAGTTGCCCCAGCCCGATCAGGCCTGCTTCGTTGGTTTCGGCGGCCGCACCGAGACCTATCGCGACAGCAACGGAATGCAGCGGGTGCGCTGGATTCCGGCGGAACATGCCATCGGCATCCCCCACGACGTCCCCGTGCTCGGCTACCGGGTGAACACCTGTAACCGGTTGCGCCTGTGGCGCGCCGATGCCACCGAGAGCTTCGACTTCTACGCCTTCAACATCGGCGATTACTACGGCGCCGTGGAGGAGAAGGTGGGCAGCGAAACCCTCTCCAAGGTGCTCTACCCGAACGACGGCACCGACGAGGGCCGGCGTCTGCGCCTCAAACAGCAGCACTTCTTTGTGAGCTGCTCCCTGCAGGACATGCTGCGCAGCCTGGAGGGCCGCGGTCTGCCGATCGAGGATTTCCCCCAGCACTGGGCGGTGCAGCTCAACGACACCCACCCCTCCATCGCGGTGGCCGAACTGATGCGGCTGCTGATCGATGAGAAGCAACTGCCCTGGGACACCGCCTGGGACATCACCAGCCGCTCGCTCTCCTACACCAACCACACCCTGCTGCCCGAGGCCCTCGAGAAGTGGGGCCTGGACCTGTTCGGCTCGCTGCTGCCCCGGCACCTGGAGCTGATCTTCGAGATCAACCGCCGTTTCCTACAGCAGGTGCGCCTGCGCTACCCGGGCGATGAGGGCGTGCTCAGGCGGATGTCGATCATCGATGAGGACGGCGGCAAGGCTGTTCGGATGGCGAATCTGGCCACGGTTGCCTCCCATCACGTCAATGGCGTGGCGGCCCTGCACAGCCAGCTGGTCACCACCGACCTCTTTCCGGACTTCGCCACGTTCTGGCCTGAGAAGTTCACCAACGTCACCAACGGCGTCACCCCCCGGCGCTGGATGGCGCTCTCCAATCCACAGCTGAGCGATCTGCTCAACGAGGCGATCGGTGAAGGCTGGGTGCGCGATCTCAGCCAGCTGAAGCGGCTGGAGGGCTTTGTGGATGACAGCGCCTTCCTGGAGCGCTGGGATGCCACCAAGCTGGCCGTGAAGACCCAGCTCAGCCATTACATCCATCGCCATAACGGCGTGCTGGTGGACCCGGCCTCCCTGTTCGACGTGCAGGTGAAGCGGATCCATGAGTACAAGCGTCAGCATCTCAACGCGCTGCAGGTGGTCGCCCAGTACCTGCGCATCAAACACGGCGATGGTGACCATCTGCCGCCCCGCACGGTGATCTTCGGTGGCAAGGCCGCTCCCGGCTATTACATGGCCAAGCTGATCATCCGGTTCATCAACGGCATCGCCGAAACGATCAACTCGGACCCCGAGATGGAGGGTCGTCTGCGGGTGATCTTCCTGGCGGATTACAATGTGAAGCTGGGCGAGAGGGTCTACCCCGCCTCCGACCTCTCCGAGCAGATCTCCACCGCCGGCATGGAGGCCTCCGGCACCGGCAACATGAAGTTCGCCATGAATGGCGCCCTCACCATCGGCACCCTCGATGGCGCCAATGTGGAGATCCGGGAGCAAGTTGGAGAAGACAACTTCTTCCTCTTCGGCAAAACCACCTCAGAGATCGCCGAACTGCGCAGTGGCGGCTACCGCCCCTGGGAACTGATCGGCTCTATGCCCGAGCTGGCTGAAGTGTTGCGCCTGGTGGAGCAGGGGCACTTCAGCAATGGCGATGGAGAGCTGTTCCGTCCGCTGCTGCAGAACCTCACCGGCCGCGATCCCTTCTTCGTGCTGGCCGATTTCGACGACTACCTGCGCGCTCAGCAGAGCGTGGGTGAAGCCTGGGCCGACCGTTCCCGCTGGAACCGCATGGCCCTGCTCAACACCGCCCGCAGCGGCTTCTTCTCCTCCGACCGCTCCATCCAGGACTACGCGGACAAGATCTGGCAGGTGAAGCCCTACCCGGTGAAGATCACCTGCGAGACCGAGTGAGGGGGGCATGGAGCTGACCCTGGTTTTTTCCATTGATTCAGGGTACGAGGAGTTGGCGGCCATTGCTCTCTGCTCAGTGTTGCTCCATAACAAGATCGCCAGGGTCATGGTGGTGACCCCCAAGGACTGTCTACTTTCACGTCTTCCAGAAATCGCGAGTTCCTTTTCCTCAGAGCTAGAGCAAGTTCACATTCGAGACAATAGCCCTTTACACTCACTTCCACCGTCAGTGAGACCCTACTTTTACTGTGTAGAAGCCCTCGAACTGGCTCCCATACCTGGCCGCTACCTTTGCATTGACGCAGATACGCTTTGCGTCTCCAACATGWCGGCACTTGAGCAACTCCCCCTCACCGCTGACAAGCCCATAGCCTCTTGCTCTCATGGGCGGCCGATGCCAGACAGGCAGCTGATACTCGACCTCAACAGCTCTTATCATTATTTCAATGCTGGCGTCATGCTGTTTGACGCAGAGCACCTGCGAGCTTGCATAAGTTGCAAAGAAATTGTTGATTTCTATCAAGCGAACCCAGCCTTGTGCCGATTTCGCGAGCAGTGCGCCTTGAATGCACTACTCAAGAACCGGGTACAGTATCTGCCTCTCCAATACAACTACTTATCCTGGATGAGGGAGAGGAATGCAACCCATACTTGGCATGACCAAGCCGTAAATCCGATGGTAAACTCATTGGCGGATGCGCGCCGTAATCTGGTGATTGCGCATCTCTCAGCCGGAGCACTTCCAGGCCGCCTCCCCAATGAACGCCTTGAGCCCATCGACAAATACTGGTTGGCAATTCACAAGCATCTCAATATTGGGAAAAGCCCAAGAGAACTTCCAACTTACTGTTAAAATCCAAATAACTGAGCTGCAGATCGCCGATCATTACTTAGGATTGCTCGAAAGCTTGAAGACTTCCTCAAATCCCTCATCGTGACATGATGCTCGCGCCTCAAGCTAGGGTCATGGATGCCAAAGATTGTTGTGGCGGAGCGTAAAAGCCAGTCGTCACCATACCAAATCTGAAAGCATGCGGGAATTGGTCTGTAGCTGGCTCGAAGCAGAAACATAGCCGATCCAAACCCCGGTAATTGCTGGCCGATCGACTGCTTGACATCATGGTGAACAGGGATAACTCTGATCCCAGTCTCCCTGCTCAGAGAGAGATCGGTCAACTCAGAATCAGGCATCAAGCCAACAACCTCACCAACCTGCCAGGATCGAGCATTCATCTCTGCAAGAGCCTTCGGTGATAAACTAACATCATCATTGAGGATGCCCACAAGGGTATTCGGATCAGAGATCTGGGCGACTGCAAGATTCCAGGAGGGATTTACATAGATATTCTGATGCTGTGGCAACATCAGAAGGCGAGCATCTTTAGCGAGAGATCCAAGATCTCCAGGACGTTCCAGGGCAGCGTTGTCGACCAGGAGAATCCTCTCTACAAAGGAGAGCTGCAGATACCTATTCAAGGACTCGACAAGAGACTTTGACTTCCAAAGCGTAGGTATCACCAGCTGCATGGACTATACAGGCGACTTGTGATGATGGGGGAACTGAGGAGATGGTAAGGAGAAATAACGACCCAAAAAACTTGCTAACTCGCTCGGGGGCGTACTACCAAGCTGAAAGAAAAGAAACTGATCCGTGGCAATCGTCGCGAAATAGCCAAGTACGTCGGAATGGTGATTATCCCAGTCGTTAAGCCAGCGCTCACAAAGCGCAGATTTGTCGTCAATACCTTCATGCCTTATCGCCTCCAAATAGGCCTGGGCAAAACGACCATCATCATGCCGAAGGCGAGATTCAACCCATCGCTCGGGATCGCGACTATTGAGGATAAACAAGCTATTCGGATAGGATGAATGCAGCTCACGAAAGTATCGACAAGCCTCAATGACCGGCTGCTCAGAACTATTGGAATGATTCCAAGGTGTTCCAGGAAGACAAATCATATCTGTGTATGCCGTCCAGTGGTCGAGTCCGTCTAACACAGGCCAGTGGTCCTGCTGGCGGTGGCGATGGATTGTCATCGCCAAGGTATTGGCTCGCCAATGCACCGAGGATAAGCCGTTGGCAAGAAAGAAATTATGAAACGATGTGGTGCCGCACTTGTTGAAGCCAATCAGAAATATCCTGGGAGTGGCTGGATCAGATGTCTGGTTGCCAGCGGTCATCGCTCCAAAGCGCTTTCGTGGTGGGGTTGTCCAGCATAGTCTGAGCGAGTTCTGGCAGGGCGTAGAGCTGCATCACGGATTCAAACGAAAAGGGCGGCAACACATGCTTGGCACGAATTGATTCCAATGCTTTTCTGATCTCTTCCCTCTGCCCTTCTGTCGTAGAGCCAGATCCTTTGCGATAGCTCACATGCTCCTCATCAAGACCAAGTATCTGCACGCCCGCCTTGGACATCCGGAGATAGAGGTCATAATCTTCGGCAACACACAAGTGATGGTCGTAGTAGCCTCCTGCGGCTTCATATGCAGAGCGGTTAAAGGCTGTGCCGGGGTTGGTAATGAAATTAAAGTAGCGGAAGAGTTGAGCGCAAAAGGGCTGAAAGACTGGTTTCGGCCGATTGATGCCTGTCTTGTGGTCGAAGAAGCGCACACGCGTATAGATAAGTCGGGGACAGGTTAATGCCAGCAGTTCGGCACAACGATGGGCGCGGTGAGGATGGTTGATGTCGTCGGCATCGAGAGTGATGAATACATCGCTGTGCGCAACCTGGATTGCAGCTTCGCGTGCGGCAGCAACTCCGGAGCAACCTGAATCCTGCCGTTGGTAGCGGATACGGGAATCATTGAATGATGCAACAACACCCTCAATATCTTCATCACTATGATCATCAAGAATAATGGCTTCCCAAGACTCGATCGACTGAGAAACACAGCTCGCAAGCGCTGTGCGCAGCAAGGCCGCACGGTTACGAACTGGAACAATGAAACTAACGTTGGCTGGGGCCGGCTGAGATGACAAGAGCGGTTCGTGCCTAAATGGCCTTAGGCAACGTAGCCCTCTTTCACCTGAACAGTGATCGCAATGGTGCGGCGTTCTAGAGTTGAGATGGCAACAGGATATTTGCCATGAAACGAGCGATCAGTCTTGCGAAATCCAAACAAGCAATTGGCGCCATAGTGAGCTCGAAAAACTTCGTGAAATTCGTCTAAAGGCCATTGTTTCCCAGACCAACAGCGCAAGTCCCTGCTACGAGGAACAAAGATTGAAGTTCCTTCACGAGCAAGTTCTGGATTCGGAGAACAATACAGCAGAAAAGTTGCCAGTTTGTGTGGCGCGTCGGTGTGGGGCGAAATTTGGTAGCCTCCGTGGTCAGCCCACAGATCAACCCTCGTCTTCAGGCTATGTTCGGGAATGGTGAGGTACTTATGGTCGGCCGATGGCTTTGGTAGTGCCACAAGCATCGAAGGCCCAATTCGTTCTGCGAACTGCAAAAAGAATTCCCAGAATCGGCTTTGCTCGGGAGTCAGTGCAGACAGCGTCTCGTCGTTGAGATTCAGCAGGCGTCGATACTTATGAGCATAGGGATTGCCTGTACGGCGGGCAGGCATTGACTCCATGCACTCCGAGGTTGGATAGAGTCTGCAAAGTTCTTCAAAGAAAGCTTTGGGCAGGAGCTTTGGTAAATACAGGTGGGGGAATGGCTCGCGATTACGTGTGGAGCCTTCTAATTTCTGTTGGGAGAAAGCAGCGACTTCGTCAAGAAATCCCAGGGTCTTCTGGGGAATCGCGGGTGCATGCATCAGTAGTAACTCATCCTTTGCTCCAGTTTAGCCTCATGGGGGCATTGACTACGAAAGACCAGTCCCTAAAGAATTGTGACTCAACTGTTGAGCACAACCGGGCCCATCCTGGGCGGGCTGTATTGATCTGGCTTAAAGAGGGGGGTAGCCGTCCTGCTGCCATTGGCGAAAGGCAGCTTCATAGTTGGGCATTGGTTGCACGCCCGGTGGGATCACCTCACCCATTTGACGGTAGAGGCCCTCCTTGCCGCAGCGATAGCACACACTGGGATCATTGAGATGTTTCCGGTTAAGGCCAGATTCACGAACATGATGAAGCATCACGCGGTCTCCAATTAAGTGAGCGTAGGGTGGCATCAGAGCCCAGTGATGTAGGAGATGAAATGCCTCACGGCCGAAAAGCATGCAACTCGTATCGATGAAGCAGTCAGGATCCGTGATGGGACAAGGACCAATGGGCGATCCGTCCAATCTGCACAGCAGGCGAGATGACGACACGAAGGCAGCACCACTCTGCTCACGGCAAACCATCATTTGCTCGATGTGATGGGGCTCATACCAATTATCGGCATCCAGGAACGCCACGGCATCCACACCAAGTCCGATGGCGTGATAGCTGCCGATCAGCCGCGGCGTGGAGCCGATGTCGTCATGGCTGGTGGGCAGCAACACATGATCGATTCCCCAGCCCTGCAGTTCAGCCTGCGGATGTCCATCGGCCACCAGCACATGCCGGCAGGCCATTGTTTGGGCTTTCACGCTACGGTGGCACTGCTCTAATAGCTCCAAACCCTCGCGGTGGTAAGGGGTGATTACGGCCACTTTGGCAATGGCTTGGGATTCAGCGGTCACGTTGGAGAGCCCGACACAAGCGATCGTCGACAATCAGCGCACCAGTGCTTAAGAGGGCCTCCCGATCCTGTTGGCACATCTGCAGCTTATGATAATAAGCCTCTAGGCGATCTCGCTGTAGGTATTCCTCGTAAACGTGGCGCCAAGTGCTGCCTACTTCCACGGTAATACGGGTATTGCGCATTAGTGCTTCGGTGCCTTGGCGAATCTTGCGGGCGAACTGATCGTAGCTACGAGTGGGAAAGTGTAAGATCTCGATGTCTTTGGCCAACGGCGCATGTATAAACTCTCCAGCAAGGCTAACGCTATGATTGCCGTCACTGACTTCCGCCTCAGGGTGAGCACGGTGACACACCTTGCCTGGCAAGGGCAATCCCTGGGAGTTCAGAGACTGGCGCTCCCGGATTAGCTGAAGCTTGTAGAATGGAGCTGGTTCGGCGCTGTCTGATCGCTGAGGCGGAGGTAGGAAATTACGGCGTTCAATGTGCACAGCATCCCATTCGGCTGGTACGCATTGCAATTCCGCCTTTAGATTCCCGCAGGCTGGCCACCAGAATTCGTCAGCATCGCCATGGATCAGCCAATCGGCATTCAACTCTGTGGCGGCCATGCGGGCCATCCGGGTGACCCACACGGCCTGGTTGTGGTCATGTCGAGGTTCCTGAAGCAGAGTCATTTTCCCGCTAGGTAGAAACCCCTGCAAAGTCTCTAGCGTGCCATCTACGGAGCCATTATCAGTGATTATCAGATGATCGACACCATGATCAAGGTGAAACCGGATAGTGCTGGCAATGATATCGACTTCGTCACGGCAGAGCAACGTCATCACCAAGCGCATCGTCAAATCCCCGACGGATTAACTCTTGATTATGCAGCAGTCGCTGCCTACTTCCGCAGCAGGCAGGATTGGCATGCGGAAACGGTACCCCAGGCAGCGGCTGCCCGAGAAAGGAGCAGAGTGGAGCCCAGCTGGCCTGCTCCTCCCAGCACACCTCCAGCAGGTCTTGGGGACGCTGCCGAAAGTAATGACGCACCCGGAGGAGGTGGGCCCGATAGAGGCTCAGGTGGGCGCGTGGATTGAGCTGGGGATAGGGCCAGCCGTAGGCCAGGGTGCGGGAACGGGAGCCGATGGCGGGATCGGTGCGCAGGCTGTGCTCCTGGAGGCTTCGAAGCCACGCCCGGGTTGAGCGACGCCTGGTGAGGATGAACCGACTGCCTGGATAGAGGTGGTCGAGCTGCTCGAACACCAGCGGGTAGGGCCAGTCTTCGAAGGAGTCGTGGCGATCCACCACAGCTCGCAATCCGTTTAAGTCACCATGACGAACTTGCTCCAGCAGGCTGAGATCGAAGCTGCAGTGCCGATAACCAAGGCGGCTGAGACAGACCCCCAGCGTCGTGGTGCCGGTCTTGTTCAGGCCGATGCCAAACACTTTGACTCGGCTCATGGCTCTTCGCACTTGGCCAGATCCAGCAGGGTTTGGTACAACCTCAGGGAAGTCGGCGTGGCCTCAATATGGGCTTCACTGCGACGCAGGCTGAGGTCAACGATGCTCTGGTCGAGATCAAGGCCCGTGAAGGCCTCCAGCCGAGCCAGCCCCCGGGGCTGCAGCAACTCCTCGTAGTGGATGAACAGCCACTGCCCCTGGCTTCGTTGCCGCTCCAGCACAGCCCCGTAGTGGGCCTCCCAGGCCTGCAGGATCTGCTCTGCGGTGAGCTGCAGGCCCTTCAGGTAGGGGGCGGAGCCCACCTCCTCCAGCACGCTCGTCACCACCACCGAGGGATGGCGGAACACACAGAGACACTGCATCTGATCACGCTCCTCGGCCGGGAGCTCCTGGATCCAAGCACCCAGGGTGTAGCAGAAGCGAGGATCCTTGAAGCAGAAAGGGCCGCGTGCCAGGAGCGTGCGGATGCGGCGACGCAGCTCGGGCGTGATCGCCACACGTGCCGAGCTGGGCAGACTTGCCAGCCAGCGTTGCCCTGCCCCAAGCGGTGGGGGCACCAGCGGGCCCAGGAGGTCTTCATTGATGGCGTTAACCTCCCTGTCTTCAAAGAAGCCCAGGGGGTTGGCCGCACGGGGTTTGTAGGG
>NZ_JADEWP010000028.1:0-18049 GCF_015207535.1 Cyanobium sp. LEGE 06143
CTCGAATACCCCGTGGTGCTCTGCCCTTACCTGTGGAAGGCCCCCAGCCGCCGCCTGACGGGCCCTGGCCTGCGCTGGCAACCACCGGACCATCCGGCACCGGTGCTCGACCTGCACCTGAACGCCCACTGGGGCCAGGGCTGCCAGGCCCGGCTGCAGCACAGCGAGGCGGATCTGCAGGAGGCGGAGCGGCGGGCCTACGTGGCCTGCACCAGGGCCCGGCGGCGCCTGCTGCTGGCCTGGGGTCCGGCGAAGGAGCAGCAGGGCAACCCCCTGCACAGCTGGCTGTTCGGCCAGGAGCCCCCGCCGGGGCTGGACGACGCTCCCTACACCGACCCCTCCGACCAGGAGTGGCGCCAGCGCCTCGACCAGGAGATCGCGCGGCGGAACCTGCCGATGCGGCTGCGCGACCTTCCCGATCCGGGCACACCCGTGCAGGTGGCGCCAGCGGCTGCGGTGGGCCCTGAGCTGGCCGTGGGGCCTGTGCCCAGCCACCGCCTCGATCGCAGCTGGGGCCGCAGCAGCTACACCAGCTGGACCCGGGGCAGCCACGCCGCCGCGCCCCAGACCCTGGAGGAGGGCCGCGAAACCGATGGCCTCGCCCTGGAGCTCGAGCTGCCGGAGCCGCTGGGCGCCTCCGAGGCCGGCGAGCCGTCCTGGAAGCCGGAAACAACATGGCCGGCCGAGAGCCCCCTGGCGCACTTCCCCCGCGGCTCCCAGGCGGGTGATTGCCTGCACCGCATCCTCGAGCAGCTCGACTACCAGCAACCCGCTGCCGAGCAGGCCGAGCTGGTGGGCCGCGAGCTGCAGCGCAGCGGCATCGCCGCCAGCCACCTGGAGAACGCGCTCTCAGGGCTCGACCAGCTGCGCCTGAGCCCCCTGGGTGGCCCGCTCGGGGCCTTCCAGCTGGACCAGCTGCCCGCGGCGGAGCGGCTGAACGAGATGGGCTTTGATCTGCCCCTGGGCCTGGTGCGGGCCGAAGCCCTGGCCCGGCCATTCCGCGATCACCCCGGCGGCGCCTGCGGCGCCGACTACGCCGACCGGCTGGCCCTGCTAGAGGTGCATGACCGCGGTTTCCTGACCGGTTCGATCGATCTGGTGTTCCGCCAGGGCGAGCGCTGGTGGGTGCTCGACTGGAAGAGCAACTGGCTGGGCGAGCGGGATGCCGACGGCCAGCCCCTGGCCTGCGGCCCCCGCCACTACGGCCCCGGCGCCCTGGCCGCCCTGATGGCCGCGAACCACTACCCACTGCAGGCCCACCTCTATCTGGTGGCCCTGCACCGCTACCTGCGCTGGCGTCTGCCGGGCTACGACCCCGCCTGCCACCTGGGCGGCTATGCCTACGTGTTCCTGCGCGGCGTGCCGGGGCCATCGGAGCGGGCGCGGCAGGAGGCCGCCCATGCCGAGCTGCTGCCGGGGAKGGCGGTGGAGGGCGTGTCGGCCATGACGAGCCTGTGGGATGGATGCCAGGCTAAGGCCCCCCGGCGTTGAGCTTGGCCCTAGCCTCCAGGAGCGCTGAGGGAATCGAGCGGGTGCGTCTCCTGTTACTGGGCTGCTCTGGATTCGTGGGGCTGGAGTTAGTGCCCTACCTGCTGGAACTGGGTCACACGCTCACCCTGGTGAGTCGCCGCAGCGACCCCTTCCATGCCCTGGCCAGTGATCGGCTGTGCAGCCTGCAGCTCGATCCAGCCGACCCTGCCAGCTGGCAGAGTCCGGCCCTGCTTGAGGCCCTGGCCGGCGCCGAGGGCGTGGTGAATCTCGCCGGGGAGCCCATTGCCGAGAAGCGCTGGACTCCGGCCCATCGCAGCCTGCTGATGCGCAGCCGCAGCCGCACCACCGAGCTGCTGGTGCAGGCGATGGCAGCGCTGCAGACGCCGCCGCGGGTGCTGGTGAATGCCTCCGCGGTGGGGTACTACGGCAGCAGCCTCGAGCAGCGGTTCACGGAGGAGAGCCCGGCCGGCAGCGATTACCTGGCCGAGATCTGCAGCCGTTGGGAGACGGCGGCGGCTCGCTGTCCGGACGCCTCTCGCCTGGTGATTCTGCGGATCGGCATCGTGCTCGGTGCCGATGGGGGTGCCCTGGCCAAGATCCTGCCCGTCTTCCGCATGGGCTTCGGCGGGCCCGTGGGCAGCGGCCGCCAGTGGATGAGCTGGATCCACCGCCATGACCTGTGTCGGCTGGTGGCCACCGCCCTGGAAGACGATCGCTGGAGGGGCACGTACAACGCCGTGGCGCCCCAGCCGGTGCGCATGGCGGCGTTCGCCTCCGCCCTGGGCAAGGTGCTGGGGCGCCCCAGCCTGCTGCCGGTGCCGGGGCCGATCCTGCAGCTGCTGCTGGGGGATGGGGCCCAGGTGGTGCTGGAGGGTCAGCAGGTGGCGCCCGAGCGGCTCCAGGCCGAGGGCTTCACCTTCCAGTACCCCGAGCTCGACGCTGCGCTTGCTGCTGCCACCAGCTCAGCACCCCACTGAGTACGGCGGCTCCCATCAGCAGTCCGATCGCCGGGGTGAACAGCGGCTCCCAGAGCCGCTGAAACAGCTCCAGGGGGGCTTCCACCTTCTGGCTGTGGCACAGCACCGCCACGCCGAACCACAGAGCGCCGCAGATCACCACGAACACATCCGCCACCAGCACGGTGTCCATCACCCCTTTGAGGCGTTGCAGAGGCGATCGCGCCTGCGCAGACGGCTGCGCTTTGGCGGTTCCATTGATTGAGGCAGTCCCGCGGGCTGTGGCGGGGCCTGCCTCAACCCCTGGGCTGGACAGGCTCCTGGGTGGCTGATCTGACATCGACTGGGGGCAACAGCTCCATGATCGCTGCCGCCAGCCGTTCGGTGCCCCCCGGAGCGCCGATCCGCTCCTGGGCCGTGCGGGCCAGCCGGCTCCGCAGTTCCGGCCCCGTTGCCGGATCGGCCAGTTCGGCCAGCAGGGCCCAGGCGAGGCGGGCTGTGGCCTCCAGGGTCATGGCCGTGCCGGGCTCGCCGCTGGCGCAATGCACCCCAGCCCCGAGCAGCCGCCGCTGGGCTTCGGCGAAACCTTCGGTGAACTGGGGGCCCTGCCCCACCAGCTGCAGCACCGGCTTGCCCAGCCCCACCGCCTGTTCGGTGGCCGTGCCCGCCATGGCCAGCACCAGATCGGCCCGGGCCAGGGCGGCCCCGGCCCCCGACCAGCTGAGTTTCAGCTCCAGGCCGCCGCGCTCTAGGCGGTCGTGGGCCCGTGCGCGCCAGCCATGGGCGGCGGCCCGCTGCCGCACCGTGGCGGCATCGAGGGACTTCACCAGCACGGCCCGCAGCTGCAGGGTGTCCGGTTGGTGGAGGGCCTGGGGCAGCAGGGCCAGCAGGCGCAGCATCAGCTCCAGGTTCGCGCCGGCTTCAGGCATCCGGCTGCCCGGCAGCAGGGCCATGCAGAGCTGCCGTGGGGCGGTGGTCCTCGCCAGCGCGGGCTCGACGGCGGCATCGAGAAAGGGATTGCCCAGAAAGTCCACCGGCCGCCGCAGCTGCTGGCTGAGGTCGCTGGCGGTGAGCGCATCGCGGCTCCATATCCGGCTGACACGGCGACGCCGCAGCAGCCAGCCGCAGGGCCACGGAAGCCGCAGCTTTCCCTCGTAGTGACTGGAGTAGGCCACCAGGTACACGGCGCAGCGACAGCCGCCCAGCCAGGCCCCCAGCACCGCCACCAGGTCGCCGACGGCGACCACCAGCTGATAGCGGCCCCGCCGCCGCATCAGCCGCAGCAGGCTGGCCATCACGTGGGCCACCTGGCCACCGAGCAGCTCGCTGAGCTGGCCATGGAAGCTGGTGAAGCCCAGCCCCCCGGTGCGGAACTCCCGCGTGGGCCCCAGCACGGCGATGCCCCGCTGGCGGTAGGCGCTGCCATGCCCCACCAGGGGCAACGCCTCCACCGCCACGCCTCTGGCCATCAGGGCCGCTCCCACGAGGGCACCACTGAGATCTTCGCCATGGCCATTGCTGAGCAGCAACACGCGAGCCACGGGCTTCAGGAGGCGAGGGGCGCGATCAACCGTTCAACCAGGCCTGCACCTTCAGCATGGCGGCCCAGCCGGGCTTGCGTTTGAGGCCGTCGGCCATCGACTCCTGCAGCTCGGCGGCCAGTTCCGGTGCCATGGCCATCAGCCGCTGCACCATGCCGATGTGCTCCCGCACCCCCTTGGTGCCGGTTTCGAGCATGGCCAGGCTCAGGTTGATGCGGGCCTGGGGATCCTGGGGGTTGAGCCGCACCGCCGTGCGGGCCGTGCGCAGGGCCGGCTCCGGCTGGTCGGTGAGCAGCTGCAGCCAGGCCAGGCAGGTGAATCCCGCCGACTGGCGGGGGGCCTGAGCGGTGATCGCCTCAAAGGCGTCGAGCAGTTCGGCCGGATCGGTGCCGGCGTTGTACCGGGCGATGGCGGCGTCGAACTGCGAGGTGGCTGGGCTGCTCTCGGCGGAACTGGCCGACATGGCTGCAGGGCAGGGTCACAGCTGTTCAGATTCCCATGCGGCAGGCCAGAGGCCCTGGCTCAGACCGCGAAGGAGCTGCCACAGCCGCAGGTCTGACTGGCGTTCGGGTTGGTGAAGTTGAAGCCGCCGCCGATCAGGGCGCTGGAGAAGTCGAGCTGCATGCCGTAGATGTACAGCAGGCTTTTGGGGTCGCAGACCACCTGGAAGCTGGGGGCTCCTGCGGGCTCGTAGGTGTAGATCTCGTCGTCGGGGCGGATGGCGTCGGGGCCGATGAAATCCATGGTGTAGCTCATGCCGCTGCAGCCGCCTGAGCGCACCCYSWCYCKYAKNCRCMCTGCCCTCGCCCTGCTGGCTGATCAGGCTGCCCAGCTGCTTCATGGCGGGCTCGGTCACCAGGATGCCCTTGCCGTCCCGGGCCGTGAAGGTGGCCACGGGGCTCGGCGCGGCCGGGCTCTGGGCAACGGGGCTGGCGGCGGTTTCGGTGCTCATCACTTCGGCCAGGGGCTTCGGCCAACTCTATGGAACTGCACCCGCACCTGTCGGATCCATAGAGTCTCTGCCAGTACGACGGGAGCGTTGCCGGTGCAGGTCGCCATTGTGGGAGCGGGTCTGGCGGGTCTGGCGGCGGCGGTGGATCTCGTGGATGCCGGCCATCAGGTGGATCTCTACGAGGCCAGGCCCTTCATGGGCGGCAAGGTGGGCAGCTGGGTGGATGAGGGTGGCAACCACATCGAGATGGGGCTGCATGTGTTCTTCTTCAATTACGCCAACCTGTTCGCCCTGATGCGCAAGGTGGGGGCGATCGACAACCTCCTGCCCAAGCAGCACACCCACCTGTTCGTGAATGCCGGCGGCGATCTGCGCGAGCTGGATTTCCGCTTTGCCCTGGGCGCCCCCTTCAACGGCCTCAAGGCCTTCTTCACCACGCCCCAGCTCGACTGGATCGACAAACTGCGCAATGCCCTGGCCCTGGGAACCAGTCCGATCGTGCGCGGCCTCGTGGACTACGACGGGGCGATGGGGGTGATCCGTGATCTGGATCGCATCAGCTTCGAGCAGTGGTTTCTGGGCCATGGCGGCAGCCGCCGCAGCATCGAGCGCATGTGGAACCCGATTGCCTATGCCCTCGGGTTCATCGACTGCGAGGCGATCTCGGCGCGCTGCATGCTCACCATCTTCATGATGTTTGCCTCCAAGACGGAGGCCTCCAAGCTCAACCTGCTGAAGGGCTCACCCCACCGCTGGCTCACCGGCCCGATCCTCGACTACATCACCAGTCGCGGAGGACGCCTGCACCTCCGACACCGCGTCACCGAGCTGCACTACGAGGAGTCCCCCGACCCAGACGCACCTGGCTCCAGCGGGTCGCCAGTGATCCGCGTGAGCGGCCTCACCCTTGGGACACCGGATGGCGAGCGGCGGGTGCAGGCTGACGCCTACCTGGCCGCCTGTGATGTGCCGGGCATTCAGCGCATGCTGCCGCAGCCCTGGCGCCGCTATTCCCAGTTCGACAACATCTACAAGCTGGAGGCGGTGCCGGTGGCCACGGTGCAACTCCGCTACGACGGCTGGATCACCGAGCTCGGGGACAGCCCGGCGAACAGCACCGCCCGCGCAGACCTCGACCATCCGGCGGGCCTCGACAATCTCCTCTACACGGCGGATGCGGATTTCAGCTGTTTCGCTGATCTCGCCCTCGCCAGCCCCGAGGACTACCGCAAGGAGGGGCTCGGCTCGCTGCTGCAGTGCGTGCTCACCCCCGGCGATCCCTGGATCCCCCGCAAGAGCGAGGACATCGTGGCCGCCACCGACGCCCAGGTGCGCCGCCTCTTCCCCTCAGCCCAGTCCTTGAATCTGGTGTGGAGCAATGTGGTGAAACTGGCCCAGTCGCTCTACCGCGAGGCGCCGGGGATGGAGCCCTATCGGCCCAGCCAGCGCACGCCCGTGGCCAATTTCTTCCTGGCGGGAAGCTACACCCGTCAGGACTACATCGATTCGATGGAAGGTGCCACGATGAGCGGCCGTCTTGCGGCGGCGGCGATCCTGGATCGCCCCGTCCAACTGGCTGCCCAGGNCTCCGGCCCCCGCCGCCCTGCCATGACGCTGGAGCTGAAGCAGGTGGTGCTGGCCATCGGCGGCCGGGTGCTGGTGGACCATGTCTCCCTGCACCTCGAACCGGGCGAGGTGGTGGGCCTGCTGGGTCCCAACGGCGCCGGCAAGACCACCACCTTCGGCCTGGTGACGGGCCTGATCCGCCCCGACGCCGGTGCCGTGCTGCTTGACGGCCGCGAGATCAGCAAGGTGCCGATGCCCCAGCGGGCCCGCCTCGGCATCGGTTACCTGCCCCAGGAACCGAGCGTGTTTCGCCAGCTCGACGTGCGCAACAATCTCAGGCTGGCCCTGGAATCCAGTCGCACCCCCAGGCCTCTGCGCCGCGAGCGGCTCGAACACCTGATCGAGGATTTTCACCTCAGCGCCTTTCAGCACCGCCGCGGCTACCAGCTCTCGGGCGGCGAGCGGCGCCGCACCGAGGTGGCCCGCGCCCTGGCGGTGGGAGCGGAAGGCCCCCGCTACCTGCTGCTGGATGAGCCCTTCGCCGGGGTGGATCCGATTGCCGTGGCCGATCTGCAGGACCTGATCCAGCAGCTGCGCGGCCGGGGCATGGGGCTGCTGATCACCGACCACAACGTGCGCGAGACCCTGGCCATCACCGATCGGGCCTACATCCTCTCGGAGGGCGCCATCCTGGCTTCAGGCACGTCCGAGCATGTAGGGAACGATCCCCTCGTGCGGCAGCACTACCTGGGGGAGGGTTTCAGACTGTGAGCGGCACCCCTCTGGCCCTGGATCGGCTGCAGCGCCAGGTGCTGGCGCCCTGGCGGCGGCTGCCCCTGCTGGATCGCTGGCTGCTGGGCGAGTTGTTCGGCCCGCTGGTGTACGGCGTGGCGGCCTTCACGGCGGTGTCGCTGTCGGTGGGGGCCGTGTTCGAGCTGGTGCGGCGGGTGGCGGAATCGGGCCTGCCGCTCGACGTGGCCCTGCAGGTGCTGCTGCTGGAGCTGCCCTCGTTTCTGGTGCTCTCCTTCCCCATGGCCACCCTGATGGCCACCCTGCTCACCTTCAGCAAGCTCTCCGGCAACAGCGAACTCACGGCACTGCGCAGCGTTGGGGTGCCCACCTGGCGGATGGTGATGGCGGCCGTGGCTCTCTCGCTGGTGATGACGCTGCTCACCTTCGGCTTCAACGAAGCGGTGGTGCCGCGCACCCTGAGCCAGGCCGAGGCCACCCTGAGCCGGGCGATCGGCAGGGCCGTGGCCGGCGAGCAGAAGGACAACGTGCTCTATTCCCGCTACGGCAGGGTCGAGCAACCCGATGGCAGCACTAGGCGCGGCCTCACCCACATCTTCTATGCCCAGCGTTTCAACCAGGGTGTGATGGAGGATGTGACCCTGGTGGACATGAGCCGTTCGGCCCATCGGGTGATGCTCACGGCCAAGCGGGCCCGCTGGAGTGATGCTGAGGCCCAGTGGGAGTTTCTCGATGGTCGGGTGTTCGGCATCGGCGGCGCCGATTCCGACGCGATCACCTCCGCCCGCTTCGATCGCTACCTCTATCCGCTCGGCAACCAGCCGATGCGGGTGGCCAAGCTGCCCACCGACGCCAACGAGATGACCATCGGTCAGGCGCGCACGGCGGAACGGCTGCTGCGGGAATCGGGCGACGAGCAAGCGGCGCGCAAACTGCGGGTGAGGATCGAGGAGAAGTTCGCCTTTCCGGCGGTCTGTCTGGTGTTTGGCCTGATCGGCAGCAGCCTGGGGGCCAGGCCCCACTCGCGGCGCAGCCGCAGCCAGGGGTTCGGCCTCAGCGTGCTGCTGATCTTCGGCTATTACCTGGTGGCCTTCAGCTTCAGTTCCCTGGGCGTCAAGGGCACACTTGAGCCCCTGTTCTCCGCCTGGCTGCCCGTGGTGATCGGCCTGGTCACAGGCTTCGTGCTGTTACGGCAGGCCAGCCGCTGACAAGCTGACGCCATCACCAGCCAGACTGGGAGATGACTCTGCGCTGAAACCTTGCCTGATCTGCTCCACGATCCGGTTCTTGCCCTGGGCCTCGCCGCCTTCGCCCTGCTGCTGCTGGTGCTGCCTCTGGCGTTCTGGGCCCTGAGTGGCGGTCGCAACAGCTCCGTGGTGCGGGTGCTGATCGCCACGGCCAACCTCTGTCTCACCGCCCAGCTGGTGCTGCGCTGGATCGATTCCGGCCATTTCCCGATCAGCAATCTCTACGAGTCGCTCTGTTTCCTGGCCTGGGGCTGCACCCTCACCCAGCTGCTGGTGGAGCGCAGCTGGCCATCACCGCTGGTGCCGGCTGCCGCCACGCCGATGGCGCTCGGCTGCGTGGCCTTCGCCAGCTTCGCCCTGCCCGATCGGCTTCAGGAGGCCTCCCCCCTGGTGCCCGCCCTGCGTTCCAGCTGGCTGGTGATGCACGTGAGCGTGATCATGTTGAGCTACGCTGCCCTGCTGGTGGGATCGCTGCTGTCGGTGGCTGTGCTGTTCACCGACAGGGGCCGGGCCCTGGAGCTGCGCAGTAGCTCGATCGGCAGCGGCGGCTATCGCCAGGCCCAGCTGGCCTGCGATGGTCCGGGTGCCATGGCGGCGCCGATGAAGCTCTCCAGCGTGTCGATTCCGATCGCCGAGCAGCTCGATTCACTCAGCTACCGCACGATCACCGTGGGCTTTCTGCTGCTCTCGGTGGGATTGGTGAGCGGCGCGGTGTGGGCCAACGAGGCCTGGGGCAGCTGGTGGAGCTGGGATCCGAAGGAAACCTGGGCCCTGATCTGCTGGCTGGTATATGCCGCCTACCTGCACACCCGCCTGATCCGTGGCTGGCAGGGTCGCCGCCCGGCGATCGTGGCCTCGGTGGGTCTGGTGGTGATCGCCGTCTGCTACATCGGCGTCAACCTGCTGGGCATCGGCCTGCACAGCTACGGCTGGTTCTTCGAGAGCTGAGCACTGAGACACCAGATCTCCCCCTCGGGGGAGCCTGGCCGGTTCAGCTGTTCAGACCGCCACGGGGGCGGGCCGGCGGCTCTGACGGATGCCGGTGATGGCGTCGGCATAGCTGGGCTGGTTGAACACGCCCGAGCCGCTCACGATCGCGTTGGCTCCGGCTTCGATCACCTTCCAGGCGTTCTCGGCCTTGATGCCGCCATCCACCTCGATCCAGGGATCGACGCCCTTGGCATCACACATCCGCCGAAGGTCACGAATCTTGTCCACCTGGCTGTCGATGAAGCTCTGGCCCCCGAAGCCGGGGTTCACGCTCATGACGAGCACGAGATCGCAGAGTTCAAGGCAGTACTCGAGCGTGTCGATCGGGGTGCTGGGGTTCAGCACAGCACCGGCCATCTTGCCGAGATCGCGGATCTGGGCCAGGTTGCGGTGCAGGTGCGGACAGGCCTCCACCTGCACCGAAATGATGTCAGCGCCGGCCTTGGCGAAATCAGCCACATACTTTTCGGGCTCCACGATCATCAGATGAACGTCCAGCGGCTTGCTGGTGACCGGCCGCAGCGCCTGCACGATGAGGGGGCCGATGGTGATGTTGGGCACGAAGCGGCCGTCCATCACGTCCACGTGGATCCAGTCGGCACCGGCCGCATCGACGGCCCGCACGTCATCCCCGAGCCTGGAGAAGTCGGCGGAGAGGATCGATGGTGACACCACCAGGGACTTGCTGCTCATGGGACGGCCGCTGGGCTAGGGAAAATTCAGTGTAGTTAAGGCCCCGCCAGGCCCTTGGCTGCGGCCCCGGGCCGGCCGGGAGGCGCTGCCATCGCTGATACAGTGAGGCCCGCTTCCTGACTGAGATTCCGCACAGCTGCTGCCATCTCAGGCCCGATCACGAAGCCTCCTCCCCTCTTGCCGGACCACTGTGGATCGCACCCTTATCCAGGAAATTCTCGAAGTTGTCGAACAGGCCGCCATCGCCTCGGCCGAACTCACGGGCCTGGGCAAGAAGGACGAGGCTGACGCGGCTGCCGTGGAGGCGATGCGCAAGCGCATGGGCCAGATCGCCATGCAGGGTCGCATCGTGATCGGCGAGGGCGAGCGGGATGAGGCGCCCATGCTCTACATCGGCGAGGAGGTGGGCAGCGGCACCGGCCCCGGCGTGGACTTCGCCGTGGACCCCTGCGAGGGCACCAACCTCTGCGCCAACAACCAGCGCGGCTCGATGGCGGTGCTGGCCGCCTCAGACCGTGGCGGCCTGTTCAACGCCCCGGACTTCTACATGAAGAAGCTGGCGGCGCCACCGGCCGCCAAGGGCAAGGTGGACATCCGCAAGAGCGCCACCGAGAACATCCAGATCCTCAGCCAGTGCCTGGGCATGGCCACGAGTGAGCTGGTGATCGTGGTCATGGACCGTGCCCGCCACAAGGACCTGATCGCCGAGATCCGCGCCACCGGCGCCCGGGTTCAGCCCATCTCCGACGGCGACGTGCAGGCCGCCATCGCCTGTGGCTTCGCCGGCACCGGCACCCACTGCCTGATGGGCATCGGCGCCGCACCTGAGGGCGTGATTTCAGCCGCCGCCATGCGCGCCCTTGGTGGTCATTTCCAGGGCCAGCTGGTGTACGACCCTGCCGTGGCCCAGACCAAGGAGTGGGAAGGGCTCACCCGGGAGGGCAACCTGGCCCGCCTGGCCGAGATGGGCATTGCCGATCCCGACAGGATCTACGAAGCCAACGAGCTGGCCTCCGGAGAGAACGTGGTGTTCGCTGGCAGCGGCATCACCGATGGCCTGCTGTTCCACGGGGTGAAATTCGAGAAGGACTGCACCCGCACCAGCTCGCTGGTGATCAGCACCCTCGACAACTCCGCACGCTTCACCGACACCGTGCACATCAAGGCTGGTGCCCAGAGCATCGCGCTGCGCTGAGCCGGCACCGATCAGCTCACACCGCGCTGCCACCATGCACATCGCCGTTGTCGGTCTGAGTCATCGCACGGCTCCAGTGGAGATCCGGGAGCGCCTCAGCATCCCGGAGCAGGCCATGGATGCCTCGCTCCAGCAGTTGCGAGACGATGATCAGGTGCTGGAGGCCTCCATCCTCAGCACCTGCAACCGGCTGGAGATCTACACGCTGCTGCGCCATCCGGAGCAGGGCATCTCCTCGATCGGGGCCTTCCTCAGCCAGCACTCCGGCCTGGCGGTGGATGAGCTCACCCCCCACCTGTTCACCTACCACCACGAACAGGCTGTCGACCACCTGCTGCGGGTGTCGGCCGGTCTGGATTCGCTGGTGCTGGGCGAGGGCCAGATCCTCTCCCAGGTGAAGAAGATGGTGCGGCTCGGCCAGGAGCACCGCTCACTGGGCCCGATTCTGAACCGGCTTCTGAACCAGGCGGTGAGCACCGGCAAGCGGGTGCGCACCGAAACCAACCTGGGCACGGGTGCCGTCTCGATCAGCTCGGCGGCGGTGGAGCTGGCCCAGCTGAAGGTGGGCCAGGCGCGGGGGGTCGATGACCTCGTATCCCTCGATCAGGAGCAGGTTGCCGTGGTGGGGGCCGGCCGCATGGCGCGGCTGCTGCTGCAGCACCTGCAGGCCAAGGGATGCCGGGGTGTGGTGCTGCTCAACCGCACCGTGACCCGAGCCGAACAGCTGGCGGCCGATTTTCCGGTTCTGCCGGTGCAGTGCCGCCCCCTCGAGGATCTCGACCACTGCCTCAGCACCTGCTCGCTGGTGTTCTGCAGCACGGCCGCCGAGGACCCGATCATCAGCGCCGAGCGCCTGACTGGCCTCAACCGCCGCAGCTCCCTGATGCTGGTGGACATCGGCGTCCCCCGCAACATCGCCGCCGACTCCGCCGAGGTTCCTGGTGTGCAGGCCTACGACGTGGATGACCTGCAGGAGGTGGTGGCCCGCAATCAGGAAGCCCGCCGGGAGATGGCCGCCGAGGCCGAAGGACTGCTGCATCAGGAGTCCCGCCTGTTTCTGGAATGGTGGGACGGTCTGGAGGCGGTGCCCGTGGTCAACAGACTGCGGGTGCGGTTGGAGGACATCCGAGAGCAGGAGCTCCAGAAGGCCCTCAGCCGCATGGGGCCCGATCTGTCAGCCCGGGAACGCAAGGTGGTGGAAGCCCTCAGCAAGGGCATCATCAACAAGATCCTCCATACCCCGGTCACCAACATCCGGGCACCCCAGCCGCGCACCCAGCGGCGCTCGGCGATGCGGGTTCTGGAGGAGCTGTTTGAGCTTCAGGAGGACGATCCCAGGCCGTGATCTCCCTTTCCGTGACCTGCATCACCTGATCGAGGTGTTGGTCACCACAGTTGAAGCCGGGCCCGCGCCCGGCACTGCCCCGCCGGAACCCCAGTCCTGTACGGTCGCCCCATCAGAGTAGGAATCAGGAAACATGAAACGCGTTCTAGCCATCATTCTCGGGGGGGGAGCCGGTACACGCCTCTACCCACTCACCAAGATGCGTGCCAAGCCGGCGGTACCTCTGGCCGGCAAGTATCGCCTGATCGATATTCCCATCAGCAACTGCATCAACTCAGAGATCAACAAGATCTATGTGCTGACCCAGTTCAACAGTGCCTCCCTGAATCGACACCTGTCGATGAGCTACAACCTCTCCGCCGGCTTCGGCCAGGGCTTCGTGGAGGTGCTGGCTGCCCAGCAGACCCCCGACAGCCCGAGCTGGTTTGAGGGCACGGCCGATGCGGTGCGCAAGTATCAGTGGCTGTTCCAGGAGTGGGACGTGGATCACTACCTGATCCTCTCCGGCGACCAGCTCTACCGCATGGACTACAGCCTGTTTGTCCAGCACCACATCGACACCGGTGCCGATCTCTCCGTGGGCGCCCTGCCGGTGGATCCTGTCCAGGCCGAGGCCTTCGGCCTGATGCGCACCGATTCCCAGGGCCACATCCAGGAGTTCCGGGAGAAACCCAAGGGTGCCGACCTGGAGGCGATGCGTGTGGACACCGAGAGCCTGGGCCTCTCCCACGAGGAGGCGGCGCTGCGGCCCCACCTGGCTTCCATGGGCATCTACGTGTTCAGCCGCCAGACCCTCTTTGATCTGCTGAACACCAATCCCACCGCCAAGGACTTCGGCAAGGAAATCATTCCCATCTCGTTGGCCCGTGGGGATCAGCTGCGCAGCTACCTGTTCAATGACTACTGGGAAGACATCGGTACAATTGGTGCCTTCTATGAAGCCAATCTAGCCCTCACCCAGCAGCCCAACCCTCCATTCTCATTCTACGACGAAAGGTTTCCGATTTACACGCGCCCCCGCTACCTGCCGCCCAGCAAGCTTCAGGATGCCCAGGTCACCGAGTCGATCATCGGCGAGGGTTCCCTGCTGAAGGCCTGCAGCGTGCATCATTGCGTGCTGGGGGTCAGGAGCAGGGTTGAAAACAACGCGGTTCTGCAGGACACCCTGGTGATGGGCTCGGATTATTTCGAGTCCTCCGAGGAGCGCAAAGCCCTGAGGCAGAGCGGCGGCATTCCGATGGGCGTGGGCAGTGGCACCACCGTGAAGGGCGCCATTCTCGACAAGAACGTGCGCATCGGCAAGGACGTGACCATCATCAACAAAGATCACGTGGAGGAGGCGGATCGCCCCGAACTGAACTTCTACATCCGCAACGGAATCGTGGTGGTTGTGAAGAACGGCACCATCGCTGATGGCAGTGTGATCTGAGGCTCCAGGGCCTAATCAAGCCAGGAGATGCTGACACAGGCGCCCGGGTTGTGACGGTTCAGCCCCGCAGGCCGGGGCTCTGGCCACACTGATGGCACAGCCCTTTTTCCAACTGCATGGGTACGGCACATTTCGGTCTGATCGGCCTTGGCGTGATGGGCGAGAACCTGGTTCTCAATGCCGAGCGCAACGGGTTTTCGAGCGTTGTCTACAACCGCACCTACGCCAAGACGGAGGCCTTCCTGCAGGGCCGGGGCGCCGGCAAGGACATCGTTGGCGCCAAAACCCTGGAGGAGTTCGTGGCGGCCCTGGAGCAGCCCAGGCGGATCCTGATGATGGTGAAAGCCGGCCAGCCGGTGGATGACACCATCGCCTCGATTGCCCCCCTGCTGGCGGAGGGCGACCTGCTGATCGATGGTGGCAACTCCCTCTACACCGACACGGAACGGCGGGTGGCGGAGCTGGAAAGCAAGAGCTTCGGCTACATCGGCATGGGGGTGTCCGGCGGCGCTAAGGGAGCCCTGGAGGGCCCCAGCATGATGCCCGGCGGCACCCGCAGCGCCTACGACGCCATTGAGCCGCTGGTGCGCAAGATGGCAGCTCAGGTGGAGGACGGCCCCTGCGTCACCTACATCGGTCCAGGCGGTGCCGGTCACTTTGTCAAGACCGTGCACAACGGCATTGAATACGGTATTGAGCAGATCCTGGCCGAGGCCTACGACCTGATGAAGCGCTGCGGCGGCATGGGCGGCGACGCCATGGCCGATGTGCTGGGTCTGTGGAACAGCAGCGAGGAACTGGCCTCCTTCCTGGTGGAGATCACCGAGGTGTGTCTGCGCACCAAGGACCCCGCCAGCGGCGGCGATCTGGTGGAGATGATCGTGGATGCGGCCGGCCAGAAGGGCACCGGACTCTGGACGGTGGTGAGCGCCCTGGAGATGGGGGTGCCGGTGCCAACCATCTATGCGGCCCTGAATGCCCGGGTGATGAGCTCCCTGCGGCCGGAGCGCCTCGAAGCCGAGGCGGTGCTGCCCGCCCCGCCGGCCCATGCCGTCGATCTCGGCGATGCCGCTGCGGGCCTGCCCCCCCTGCGCGATGCCTGCATCGCCGCCTGCATCGTGAGCTACGGCCAGGGCATGGCCCTGCTGCAGGAGGCCTCCAAGCTGCACGACTACGCCCTCGACTTCGCGGCCATCGGCCAGATCTGGAAGGGCGGCTGCATCATTCGCGCCCGACTGCTGCAGCGCATCCAGGATGCGTACACCGCAGCGCCCGAGCTGCCGAACCTGATGCTGGATCCCTGGTTTGCCGAGCAGATCAACCAACGGCTGCCGGGGCTGCGCCAGATCGTGGCCGGGGCCGCCCTGGCTGGGATCCCTGTGCCCTGCCTCTCGAGCACGCTCGACTACATCGACAGCTACCGCACCGCTCGCCTGCCCCAGAACCTGGTGCAGGCCATGCGCGACTGCTTCGGCTCCCACACCTATGAGCGGGTCGATCAGCCAGGATCGTTCCACACCGAATGGATCAGCTGAGGCGCAACCGATGCAACCTGCCAGCACCCGATCGGAGGGCACGGCCTACAGCGTGGAGCGATGGGACAGTGGCGAGCAGCTGGCCCACCGCGCCGCCGAGCTGATCGCCACGGCCATCGACCTGGGCCTGGCCCAGCGGGATCGCTGCCAGATCGCCCTGGCCGGTGGCACCACCCCCGAGGCGGCCTACAGCCGGCTGGGGCAGGAACGGCTTGCCTGGGATCGGGTGGATGTGCTGCTGGGCGATGAGCGCTGGGTTCCAGCCGATGACCCGGCCAGCAACACCCTGATGCTGCGGCGCTCGCTGCTGGCCCAGCCCCCCGGCAGCGGCGCCCGCCTGCACCCGGTGGCCACCGACCTGGCCAGTCCGGAGCAGGGCGCCAGGGCCTATGCCGAGCTGCTGCGCCTGCTCTGCCCCGGCGATCCGCCGATCCTGGATCTGGTGCTGCTCGGCCTCGGCGACGATGGCCACACCGCCTCTTTGTTTCCGGGCACCGGCGCCGCCCTGGAGCGCCAGCGGCTGGTGACGGTGGGCGAGGGCAAGGGACTGCCCCGGATCACGCTCACGGCGCCTGTGCTCTCGGCAGCGCGGCGGGTGATCTTCCTGGTGAGCGGTGCGGCCAAGGCCCAGGCCCTGCAGCGGCTGCTGGATCCGATGGAACCTGCGGAGCGCACCCCGGCGCGGCTGGTGCAGCCCTCCACCACCATCACCGTGCTCGCCGACCACGGGGCGGCAGGGGCGCTGGCGTGATGGAGATCGTCACGGCGGATGGTTTCAGCGGCTGGCAGGCCCTGAACGACACGATCATGGGGGGCCGCAGCCAGGGGCGCTGTCAGGCCGGGCCTGGCGGTCTGCAGTTTCAGGGCGAGCTGGTGGAGGAGGGCGGCGGGTTCGTGAGCTGTCGCTCGCCCCTGTTCTCTCCGCCCCTGGATCTCTCCAGCGCTGAAGGCCTGGAACTGGAGCTGGCGGGCGGTGGGCGGCGCTTCAAGCTGGCGCTGGCCTGCGCTGACGGAGTGGCCGGACTCACGGAACTGATCCCCGGCGGTCTGCGCTGGGTGGTGGAGTTCGCCACCCAGGCCGAAGGCAGCACGCAGCTGAGCGTTCCCTTCAGCAGCCTGCGCCCCTCGGTGCGGGCCCGGCCGGTGGGCCTGCCGCTGCGTTTCGATGCCTCCCGCATCAACCGGCTGCAGTTGCTGCACTCCCGCTTCGGCGATGACGGCAGCCCCAATGCGGGTTTCCGGCCCGGCCCGATCAGCTTCAACCTCCAGGCCATCCGTACCTATCCCTGACCCCAGCGACCTGCCCGAGGCCGACCTGGCCCAACGCGTGGCGGCGGCGGCCGACCTCTGCCGCAAGCCGCTGCGCCACGCCGTGCTGGCCGCTACCGATCCAGCCAAGCCGGACGCGCCCAGCCTGGAGCAGATGGCCGAGCTGCAGGACTGCTGCCTGAAGCTGGAGGTGCGCAGCCCTGCCGGAGAGCGCCTTCCTGAGGAAGACCTTGAACTGGAGCTCTACCGCAGTGGCGATGACCTTCACCTCACCCTGGCCTGGGCTGCGGACCCGGAGCTCCCCATGCTCTGGCAGGGGCGCCATCCGGTGTGGATTAGCAGCAACGGCAGTCGCTGCGAACGGCCAGGGGCGGGGCTGCCGCTGGAAGCGCTGGCGCGGCGGCTGCGGGCCCTGCTGAGGCCAGAACCGCCCGCCCCGGATCTGCTCAAGCCAGATCGGTGACAGCCCCGAGGCTGCTGCTGCTCACCAGGCGGGCGTACTTGCCCAGCACGCCCGTGCGGTAGCGGGGTTCGGGGCGCACCCAGGCCGCCCTTCGGCGCTCCAGCTCTTCAGCCGCCACGTTGAGCTGCAGCAGCAGCTGACCGGCATCCACGGTGATGCTGTCGCCCTCCTCCACCAGGCCGATGGTGCCACCAACGGCCGCTTCCGGCGCCACGTGGCCCACCACCAGCCCATAGGAACCCCCGGAAAAGCGACCATCAGTGATCAGGGCCACCGATTCCCCCAGCCCCTGGCCCACGATCGCGGCGGTGGGGGAGAGCATCTCGCGCATGCCGGGGCCGCCCACCGGCCCCTCGTAGCGCACCACCACCACATCCCCGGCATGGACGGCGCCGGCCAGGATCGCCTCCAGAGCACTCTCCTCACTCTCGAACACCCGCGCCGGCCCGGTGATCACCGGGGTCTTGACGCCGGAGATCTTGGCCACGGCTCCCTCTTCCGCCAGGTTGCCCTTGAGGATCGCCAGGTGGCCCTTGGCGTAGAGGGGCCGGCTGAGGGGGCGGATCACATCCTGGTCTGCCGGTGGGGTGGAGGGCACGTCGGCCAGCACCTCGCGCAGGGTGCGGC
>NZ_JADEWP010000193.1:0-4386 GCF_015207535.1 Cyanobium sp. LEGE 06143
CCCTCGCTCCGGGGCGATCATCTGTCTGGGACCGCCGTCTCCGACGGCCTCGAGCGGCGCACTTGTGGCGGGACGGGTGTCATGGCCAACCGTTGTCCCTGGGCCTTGCTCCCGGCCGGGGTTTACCGAGCCAGCACCTCTCGATGCTGCTGGTGCGCTCTTACCGCACCTTTGCACCCTTGCCTGTGCACGGGGACAAGCCCCGGCCATCGGCGGTGTTTTTCTGTGGCACTCTCCTCGCGGTCACCCGCACTGGGCGTTACCCAGCAAGCCTGGCCATTGGGGAGCCCGGACTTTCCTCAACCGGGCGGACCGGCGGCCCGAAGACCGCTGCCCCCCGATCGCGATCACCTCGCCTGCTTTCGCTCCCCATGATGCCTTTCGGTCCGGCGGCCAGGGCTGCGGACCCGGTGGGGTGCCGGTCGCATAATGGCGTCGCAGGGGGCTGTAGCTCAGCCGGATAGAGCGACGGTTTCCTAAACCGTAGGTCGTGGGTTCGAGTCCCGCCAGCCCCGTATGGCCCACGCGGTGAAGCTTCGCGCACCGCCCTTGGGAGTGGCCTCAGCGGCGCTTGAGGCTGCCCACCCACTCGCGCAGCTGCTCGGCCGCCACCTCGCGACCACCGAGGCCGAAGGCCACGGCGGCAGCCACGGCCAGCGACCCGAGCACCAGGCCGAAGGCCAGGCCCACGATGTTTGGAGCAACGCCGATCTGCTGCAGAGCCATGGCGCCGCTGAAGCCGATGATCGCCACCCGGGAGATCTGGCCCAGCAGAGGGGCCTGGTGCCCGCTGGAGCCTGTCACCAGGTGGTGGGCCAACTGGGCCAGGTAGAGGCCCACGGCGAACACCACCAGGCCCGAGAGAATCTGGCCGAACAGCAGCAGCAGACCCTCCACAACCACGGCCAGGCCTGGCAGGTTGAGCACATCGGTGGCGGCCACGGCCGCGAACAGCACCACGCCCACCTGGGCCACCACTCCCAGCAGCTCCGAGGGACGCCGGCCGATGGGGTTGTCGCCGTCGCGGTTGAGCCCCTCCAGCCCCATCCAGGTGTAGAGGCGGTCGAAACCCACCCCCGCCAGCAGCCGACTCACCAGCTGGCCGATGAAGCGGCCCGCCACCACGCCCAGGGCCAGCACCAGTGCAGCGGTGAAGATCAGGGGCAGGGCCGAGAGGATGCTGTTCAGCATCGCCGTGGCCGGCATGGAGATCGCCGGGATGGCCAGGGCGTCGAGGGCGGCGGTGGCGGTGGGAATCAGGATCAGCACATACACCACGGTGCCCACCAGCCAGGAGAGCTTGCGGCCTCCCTGCTTGGGATCAAGGCCGAAGCCGGCACCCACCTGGTCGATGCCGCTGGAGGCGAGCAGGTTGGCCACCAGCAGGCGCACCGTGCGGGCCAGGAACCAGCCCACGGCCGCAATCGCGGCGGCCTTGGCGATCTGGGGCAGGGCACCCAGGAAGCTGTCGAACAGGTTCACCACGGGGGTGACCTGGGAGCCCAGGTTGAGGGCGTTGAGGATCAGCGGCAGGAAGAACAGCAGCACCAGCCAGTACACGACCTCGGCCAGGGTGTTACCCACCTGGCCGACCAGGGCAACCGGCTGAGCGGCCTCGGCAGCCGTGGTGTCGGGGGCGGCATCAGCAGCGGCCTCCGGGGCTGCAGCGGCGGCGGCCAGAGGCCCACTCTGCGGCTCGGGGGAGGGGCTGAGGCCCTTGGTCACGCGCCGCAGGGCAGCGCGTGCCAGGGAGGCCAGCAGCCAGCCCACCGCCGCCAGCACGGCGGCCGCGCCCAGCTGGGGCAGGAAGGCAAAGATCTGATTGAGGAACTGGTTGAGCGGCTCCGAAACGGTGGTGAGCTGCAGCACGTTCAGGGCCGCCACGATCGACAGCACCATCACCACCCAGAACACCACCCCGGAGAGCAGTCGGTCGAGCTGGGGCATCGAGCTGGAGCTGCCAGCGCCCACGGCACCGCTGATGCGACGGTCCAGCCCCGTGCGGCGCAGCAATCGCCGCACGCCGCGGGCCAGCAGGGCGGCCACCACGTAGCCCAGCACCAGGATGCCGAGGGCACCGAGGAGGTTGCCCACCAGGCCCAGCATCTGCGGCCCCACCAGAGCCTTGATCGGATCGGTCATCGGCACTCTGAGGAAGGGGGTCGGGGCTTTCCACTTCAACCCTGTGCAGAGCGTCCCCAGATGTCAAGCAACGGCCACGAATGGGATTTGTCGTAGCTGACGCTACCTATGGTGGCCTGTTGATTTCCACCACTGCGGCTAGCGTGGGGACAACGTCGGGACCCCCATGACGCAACTGCATGATCTGCGCCTGCGCCTGTTGGTGCAGCAGGAAAGTGAGCGCATCGCCGACGGGCATCTCGACGAACTGGATCTCTCGGTGATGCAGGCCCGCTGCCTCTGCTGGCTGGCGCTGCTGGCCCAGGCCCACGAGGAGCAGGCCGGGGACGCCGAGCAACGCGGCGATACCGAGCAGGCCATGGGCTGGTTTGCCGATTCGATGCGGCTGAGGGATGTGATTCAGGTGGTGAGCACCATTGAGATCCCGATCCCCTCAGCCTGCGACGACAGCGAGGACGACAGTGACGACGACGCTGGAGCCGGCGACTGCAGCCAGGGAGACGGCCTGGCCGCCTGAACCCTCCAAGCGACTGACCCTGGCTCTCGGTGCCATGATGGGCGTTGACTTCCCTGGGGAGCGCGGTGCCCGAAGAGCCCTGCCAGTGCCCTGATTGCCAGCGGTTCTATCGGGAACATGACCGATTGATCCGCGAAAACCCCACCCTGCGCCAGCAGCAGGAGCTGAACTGGGCGGCCCTGCAGTCCTTCCGGACGCTGGCGGGCCGGGTGATGGATGAATTGCAGAAACAGGCCGATGCCGCTGAGGAGGCGGCCCCGGCTGCCGCCACCCCTCCCCCCTCAGACAGCGGCGGGGCTGCGGTGGCGCCTGAGCAGGCCCCGGAGCCGGATGCCTTCCAGCAGGCCCTGGCGGACCTGGAGAACATCAACGCCCACCTGTTCTCGATCGAGGCGCTGATGGAGCGCATCTTCGATGTGCGCATGCCGGATGAGGTGGAGCAGAAGTTCCGTGAGGTGGCCGGTGAGCTGGCCCCCGATCCCCTTAACGCCGATCGGCTGCGCCTCAACCGCCTACTGCACCAGACCCCGGATCTGCCCGACCGGGGCTGAGATCGAGCTTCCTGCCCCTACGCATATCCAAAAGTGTTGTAATCAACAAGAAAACGAGATTCCAGCGCGATTCTGGCCTTGTTGCTCACGGTGTCTGGCTTCAGCATGATCTTGTTGCTCCTATTGGCATGGGGTATGGGTGTAGAGGCACCCGTGAAGGCCTCGAGGAAGGCCTTGGCTCTCTCACCAGCCAACTCCTCCGTACGCAGCACAGTGAGTTTGTCGACGAGCTTCTCGTTGATGCTGAGCTGGGAGTATTGGCTGCAAAATGCTCGTGCTCTGTCGAGGTTGGGATTATGCACAAATGCGTCGAAGTTGCCCTCTGATTCCAGGTAGGCAATCGAAGAAGGCCAGCTCAGCTGGCGATGATCAGCACTGAGGCTGGCACGTCGCTGCCTGAGCTCTGATGGGGTGAGCTTGGTGATCAAGCCGATGTGTTCGATAATGCCAGCCATGAAGTTGAACAGTGAGACGGCACGATGGAGAGGATGGCGTACCACGCCCAGCACCTGATAGGTACGCAGGTTTGTGCTCGCCCGTAAGGCGTAGATATCTGAGATTGAGCTGTGCTTCGTGATTCCAAAGCGCTGGGAGAAATGGCGGTTGGCCTGTTCGCCGAAAGTGGTGGAACCCAGCAAAATATCTTGCCATTGGAGAGTGGGCTCAAGTGCCATTTCAATGCTTGACCCTCCAGTCTTATGGATATGAACAAATATATAGCGATTGGAATGGCAGATAATCATGGCTGTTGAGGCTCAAGCGTGTATCGATGCAGGCTGGCGAGAGGTTGGCAAAGCTCGCAGGGCTCTGAAATACGGGATTCGCTAAGGCCCCTTGGACTGGGACACTTAGCATCCACTGAGAGTTGGATGAAACCTGCTAACATGTGCAGCTCTCAAGCCAGTGTTGCTGCAGCGGCGGCGGTGTGGTCGCAGAAATCTTCGTAAAGCATTTCGAGGATACGATCACCTTAGCAATGCTAAGGAGCCTCTGGGCAACGAGCCCTGAAAGTGGGTCCAAGGTTGGAATTTGCTCGGAATGAACAACGTTTGGCGAATCTGAGGTTGGCTTGGCTGATTTCACCCTTTCGGGTGCCAAAATCTGCCCATGTTGGCCGATTCTTTCCCTCGACAGGCACACTGATCTCCTGATCACGTACTGCATAGCAACCTGCGA
>NZ_JADEWP010000207.1:0-3968 GCF_015207535.1 Cyanobium sp. LEGE 06143
GGGGTGTGACGGGGGTGGCACCTGTTGGGAGGACAACAGCCCTCTGGACTTCTGGCCTGCTTCGTTTTGCTGACTGCATTGGCTCTAAAATCCATGCCATGCCCCTTTGGAGGCCTCGGCTGATGGCGGCGAATCTTCCCCTGGGCCAGATGAGTCTGGAAGACAAACTTGAGGCGATGGAACTCCTATGGGCGGATCTCTCCGCCACGCCCGATCAGGTCGTATCGCCTGCCTGGCATCGCGATGAATTACGGCGGCGCCGCAACCAGCTGGAGCAGGGTTCCGCCCGGTTTCAGTCTTGGAACGACGCCATGACTGACCTCAAGGCCGAGCTTCGTGGATATCAGGCTCCTTGATGCGGCCACCGATGATCTACGGAACGGTTGGTTGTTCTACGAACTTCAGGCACCGGGGCTGGGCGATCGCTTTCTGGATGCCGTCGAAGCTGATGTTCAATCGTTGACTGTCTATGGCGGCATTCATCTTCAGGTCGATGGGTTTCATCGCATGTTGATCAGGCGGTTTCCCTTTGCGCTTTACTACGTAATAGAGGCGACGAGTATCGACATCTACGCCATCCTCGATTGTCGTCGCGATCCGATCTGGATTCGCGCTCGCCTTGGGGCGACTCGGCCTTCTCCATGAGGCCGAAGAACAGGGCCTGCAGCATGCCGATGGCCTCGGAATGCGTCGAGACGTTCCCAGCAGAGCTCAAGCAGTTCGTCGCGTCGTGGCTCCGCCACGCTGGCCTTCGGCCAGGTACCGCCATCGCTCAACTCGTCGCCGCCGATCAGGCTGTCGTGGCCATCGCCATAGGCGGTGATTCCGTTGAAGGTGAACCCGGCCCACCATGCGCTTCCCAGAATCCGCCGGGCCACGCCCTGCGCCGGGGCCTGGCTGCGGCGGCCGAGCAGTTCCATCAGCATGAGCGGTTGGTCGATGGGGCTCATGCGCCTGCGCTCGGCGATGAACGCGCGCAGGCGAAGCAAGGCAGCAGAGGGGCTGTTGGCCATGGAGTGATGGTGGCGGCTGCCGGGTGACCGGGCCAGGTTTGGTTTTGGGCGGCCCGTCAGGCTGGCGCCCCTGCTGGGATCCCTTCTGGTGTGGGCGTGCAGCGGCTGCAGCCAACCCGGCTCAGGGTGTGGCTGTGTCGCCCCAGTCCCTTCCTTGCTCTTGCTTCCGCCGCGTGGAACCTGCCCCAGCCCTATGATGTGTACACATTTGGCGGGAGGACGGCGTGGCGACCCGTATTGGGATCCGTGAACTCAGGTCCAGGCTGGCCTCCCATCTGGAATCGTCCACGCCGATTGAGGTGACCCGCCATGGCCGCACCATTGGCCTCTACGTGCCCTTGCCCCAGCAAGGCAACCTGAGTGATCGGGAGAAAGTGTTGGAGGCTGGCCGGCTGATGCAGGCTGAGCTGGAGCGTCTCGGTTTGAGCGAAGACGAGCTCAGTGCCGACTTCAAGGCCTGGCGGATGAGCCGCCCTGAGCAACCGTCGGCTTGAGAGTGGAGCGCAAGCGCCTGGTCCTGGACGCGAACATCCTCATTCGCTGAAGCCAACGTGGCCGAGGCGACCGCCTACGTGACTGGTCTCGCCAGGAAGAGAGGTCTCGATCAAGAGGTCTGCGCTGAGGCTTTGCTCAGCCTGCTGTTGATTGTCCAGGTTGTGGAAAACAGCGTGCTGAGGTCGGCCAAGGAGGAGGCCTTGGCGAGGATCCGCGACCAGGATGACTGGCCTGCCCTGGCGCTGGCGTTGCAATTGGAATGCGCCATCAGGACTGAAGATCAGGACTTCTTCGGCATCGGCATCGCAACCTGGACCACCAACACGGTGGAGCGTTACCTGGAGAGCTGAGCCCACTGCGCCCACCACGTGTCGCCGCGGGATCACCAGGCTGTTCCCCTCGCTCACGGGATAGGCATCGGCGATACAGAACACACAGCCCGCTTCGCGGTGGCCGTAGCTGGCCTGCACGCCGCGGAAGTCGGTGCGCCCTCTTGCGTAGGCAAACAGCCGTCGCGATTGCCGGCATTGCAGCGGAAGCAGAGGGCCTGCAGGTTGGTGATGGCGTCGGAGCCGCCCTGGTTCCTGGGGTTGATGTGGTCCAACTCAAGGGCCCGCTGGTGCTCGTGGGCACCGCAGCACTCGCAGCGGCCCCGTGCCCTTGTGAGCACCCTGTACTTCACCGAGCCGCTGATCGGGGTGCGGTGACAGCTGCGGTGGGCAAACACCTCCTCACCGCCCACCAGGGCTTAGGTGCCCTTCTCGCAGCGGGTGATGCCGTTGCCGGTGAGCACGCGGCCCACCATCCGCTGTCCAGGATCCGCCGGGCGATGTCCTGCGCCGGGGCCGGGCATGGGGGTATCCAGGCGGGTGTGACGGGGGTGGCACTGATGTCTTGAGGACCCCTCTTCGGTTGGGCATGCCGGCCCCCTCAGGCCGGCCTTTGCTCACCAGCACCCCCGCCAGTCCTGAGTGTCTATACTCTGCTTCAGGCTGAACCATGGTTTTGCGATGGCTTCTGACCTCACCCCCGCCGTCGGTGCCGCCCTGCTCGCAGCAGATGCCCGCCTGCTCGCTCAGGAATACCGCCGCGTGCTGGCTCCATCGGGATCGCCTTCCTCTGCAGGCCCGTTGCGGCTTGGCTTTCGCGAGCTCCTCTACTTCCAGGTGGTCAGCAGTCTGAGCGCCGAGGGCCTGCAGCTCTCCCCTGACCAGAAGCGTGAGGTTTTCCGTGTGTTGACCGTGAAGACTCACCGGTTGCCTGAGGGCCTGCCCCGGCGACAGGTAGCCCAAGGGGGCTGGTCCCGTGGCCCCGGTGAGCTGCGCAAGACAGGTGCCGTTCCCTTCCGTTTCGACCTCCTCGGCGTAAGCCGGGACCTGCGTTACCGCTATCGGCTCTACAGGCGGCCCCATTCCCTGGTGGAGAGCGATCCGGCCGTCTGTTCTGGGCAGCCTGTGTTCCGGGGCACAAGGATTCCCGTGGCCGTGGTTGTGGAGCAGCTTCGCTCCGGCGTCAGCTGCAGCACGCTGGAAGAGGATTTCCCCCAGCTCAGCCGGCAGGCCCTCGATTACGCGCAGATCCAGGCACGCTTGCCCAAGCCTCCCGGCCGCCCTCGGCGCCCCCTCGCCCTGCAACGCGGCTGAAGGATCATGCCTTGAGGCTGTTGATCGACGAAAATCTCAGTCCGCGCCTGGCCCGCTGGGCCTGTGAACAGGAAATTCCGGCAGAGGCGGCTGTGCATGTCGGTCTTGCTGGCGCCAAGGATGACGCGGTCTTCGCCCATGCCCTGGCCCGCGATCAGATTGTGGTCACGGTGAACGTGGGCGATTTCATTCGCTTGGCCGCCACCATGGAGGTGCACCCTGGGGTGATCGCCCTCAGGGAGGCTGGCTTGAGTGCGGAACAGCCGTGGCTCCGGGTCCAATCAGCTCTGCAGCTGATCCAACACGGGAAAGACACTGATCTGATCAATCGCGTGCTTGAGATCCAATCTGAAGCTGTGTACGTGGGCATGAGATTCCAGCCATCTGAGTCAATCCCTGCCGGTGCAACTCTGAGACCAACGATGGCCATGGCTTGTCGGCATTGCAGCGGAAGCAGAGCGCCTGCAGGATGCTGATGGCGTCGGAGCCGCCCTGGTTTCTGGGGATGATGGGTGCCACCTCTCAGTGCCCGCTGGTGCTCGTGCGCCCCGCAGCACTCGCAGCGGCCCTGGGCGCATCGGTGAACCTGTACTTCACCGAGCCGCTGATCGGGCTGTAGGCGCCGTTGCCGTAGGCGGTGATGCCGTTGCCGGTGAGCACCATGCCCACCATCCGCTGCCCAGGATCCGCCGGGCCACGTCCTGCGCTGGGGCCGGGCTGTGGCGGCCCAGCTGTTCCATGAGCATCAGCGGTTGGTCGATGGGGCTCATGCGCATCTGCTTGGCGATGGTGTGCCTCAGGCGCTCGTAGGTGGGGG
>NZ_JADEWP010000215.1:0-3833 GCF_015207535.1 Cyanobium sp. LEGE 06143
TCGCAGGTTGCTATGCAGTACGTGATCAGGAGATCAGTGTGCCTGTCGAGGGAAAGAATCGGCCAACATGGGCAGATTTTGGCACCCGAAAGGGTGAAATCAGCCAAGCCAACCTCAGATTCGCCAAACGTTGTTCATTCCGAGCAAATTCCAACCTTGGACCCACTTTCAGGGCTCGTTGCCCAGAGGCTCCTTAACCCCTGTAGGGGTTCATCGGAGCCGATCCTTGGCCCTGGGGATTGGGGCCACAATGCCGCCATGAACCGCTCCGCTCACCTCAGCCTCGAGCAGCAGGTGTGGGGCCATGGCCTGGGCCGCTCCTTCCGCGATCTGCCCCCTGCCGCCTCAGCCCAGCTGGCGGAAGCGGTGAGCGATCTGGAGGATCGCCTTCGCATTCTCGATGCTCTCTACATCCCCACCCGCTATCCCGATAGCCTCCCTGATGGAGCCCCTACCGACCATTTCGGTCGTCTGCAAAGCGACGACGCCCTTCGCCATGCCCGTGCGGTCGTTGACGCAATCCGTGCTGCCCAGGCCTGAACCTGGGCAGGTGATTGCTCAGGTTCAGGCCTGGGCGGTGGACCAGGCAGCCCGCGTGCCCTCCCTGCAGAAGGTGGCGCTGTTCGGCAGCTACGGCCGGGGCAGCGCTGGGGTGGGCAGCGACCTGGATCTGGTGTTGGTCGATGCCGCTGCCAGCGGGCCCCAGCAGGCGAGATTGCTCTGCTGGCAGCTGGAATTGCTGCCCCTTAGCTGCGATGCGCTGGTGCTCACCCCGGCCGAACACAAGGCGCTGCTGGGGGCTGGATCACGCTTCGCCACCGAGCTCCACCGCGATGCCCGCTGGGTGTGGTGCCGCCAGCTGTCCGATCCACAGCCATGACCATCCTCGTGACCGGCGGCGCCGGCTACATCGGCAGCCACACCGTGCGGGCCCTGCAGCGCGCCGGCCAGCCCGTGCTGGTGCTCGACAACCTGGTGTATGGCCACCGGGCCATCGCCGAGCAGGTGCTGCAGGTGCCCCTGGTGATGGGGCAGCTGGGTGATCGGTCCCTGCTCGATGCCCTGCTGCAGGGCTCCCATCCGCAGCTGCCGGCTGGGCCGGTGCGGGCCGTGCTCCACTTCGCCGCCTACGCCTACGTGGGCGAGAGCGTGGTGGATCCCGCCCGCTACTACCGCAACAACCTGGGCGACACCCTGGTGTTGCTCGAGGCGCTGCACGGTGAGGCCCAGCGCCGCGGCCAGCCGATCCCGCTGGTGTTCAGCTCCACCTGCGCCACCTACGGCATCCCCGTCGCCGATCAGATTCCGATCAACGAGCGCTGCCCCCAGGCACCGATCAACCCCTACGGCCGCAGCAAGTGGATGGTGGAGCAGCTGCTGGCTGATTTCGGCGCCGCCTACGGCCAGCCCAGCGTGATCTTCCGCTACTTCAACGCCGCCGGTGCCGATCCCGCCGCCGACCTCGGCGAAGACCACGACCCCGAAACCCACCTCATCCCCCTGGTGCTCGAGGCCCTGGCCGGCCGCCGCACGGGCCTTCAGGTGTTCGGCCGCGACTACCCCACCCCCGATGGCACCTGCATCCGCGACTACATCCACGTGGGCGACCTGGCTGCCGCCCACGTGCTCGGCCTGGAGCGGCTCATCGCCCAGGGCGGCCAGCACACCTACAACCTCGGCACCGGCAGCGGCTATTCCGTGCAGCAGGTGATCAACGCGGCCTGCCAACACACCGGCTGCAGCCTGAAGGTCGTCGACGCGCCCCGCCGCCCGGGGGACCCCGCCGAGCTGGTGGCCGATGCCTCCCTGGCGATGGCGGAGCTGGGCTGGAAACCCCAGCGCTCCGATCTGGCCACGATCCTGGCCGACGCCTGGGCCTGGCACCAGCGCCGCCGCGGCTGAGGGATTCAGCTCAGCGCCAGCCGTTGCAGGCCCCGAAAACGCTCGAAATCCCGATCGAAACTCACCAGGCGCCAGCCGTTGGCCATGGCCAGCGCGGCCAGGTAGGCATCGGTGCAGAGCCGTGGGGGCAGGTCTCCCTGGCGCAACAGCCGGTGGAACACCTCCCAGCCGTGATCGGCTGGTACGGCCAGCGCCACGCCGGGTTGATGGCAGAACGCCTCGAGCAGCGCCGAGGCCTCGGCGGCGCTCTTGACGGCAGCACCCATCAGCCTGGGCTGGCTCAGAAGCCGCACCAGCCCAAGGGCCGTCACCGTGCAGAACAGCACTTGTTCAGCCGCCTGCTGTTCCCAGTAGTGCAGGGCCTCACGGTGGTGCAGATGGTCAGCGGCGGCCAGCGCCAGCCACACATTGAGATCCGGCAGGTCGGTGCTGGTGCTCACGGGTCGAGCAGCTCAAACAGCCCTGCATTGCTGCAGTGCTCACGCCCCAGCCTCAGGGGGCCGTCCAGTCGCGGTAGCTCGGCGGCGGAACGGCCACGCGGGTCAACGTCTTGAACGGTGCTGAGCCCCTGCTCCACGTAGCTGCGCAGCAGTTGTTTGAGCGTCATGCGCTGGCTGGCCGCCCGCGCCTTCAGCCTTTCGAAGAGCGGATCCGGAAGATCCAGCGTCGTGCGCATACCCACCCCGGTGATATGTGCGCATCTTAGTGCGCATCAACAGCAACTCCATGGCGCTCAGCCGCGGCCTCCACCAGCCGCTGCTCGGTGGCCCGGTACACCGCTTCCGCCTCCGCCGCACTGCGGCCGATGCAGGTCATGCCGAGCTTGCCGTACTCCGAGAGGCAGCCCAGCAGGTGGAACACACTGCCGCGCAGCTGGGCCGGGTCGTAGTGCAGGCCCGCTTCCGCCACGATGTCGATCAGGTCGATCGGCAGCAGGCCGCGCAGCGGGGCTGCGCAGAAGTTATCGGTGGCCCGGTAGTGCAGCGCGGCGCCGGTGGGGGAGCGGTAGAGCCCGTCGGCGGGGTCGAGCCGGCCGCTGGTGATGGCGTGCAGGGCCATGTAGGGGTGTGTGGTGCCCCCCTGGCGCAGGTTGATCTCGATCGCCTGCAGCTCCCATCGCTCCCCGAAACGCCGGGCGATGAAGTCCACGGCATAGCGTTCCAGGGCCCCCTCGGCCGCCAGGGCCCGGCCGATGGCCAGCCCATGGGCCATCAGCTCCTGCCGGTAGTCCCCGCTGGCGGGGAAGCTGCAGCCCAGGTAGGTCTGGCCGCTCGGCCCCCCCAGCACCTGCTCATGGGTGGAGAGCACCTCCACGGCGCCGGGGCGTCCGTCCGCCCCCGGATGGATGATCCCCTGAACGCTGGGGGAGCGCAGGGCCTCTCCCCCCTGCAGCCAGGCCTCCACCAGGGCGCCCTGGCGGGCCATCAGCTCCCGCCAGGCGGGCGCCGGCATCGGCAGCTGCTCCAGTGCCCGGCGCAGCAGCTGCCGCCGCTGTGGCGCTGAGTGCTCCTGAAGCTGCAGTGGGGCCAGCTCCAGCAGGGCGTTGCCCTCGCCGCTGAAGCCCTCGTTGAGCTTCACCACGCAGCGTTCCAGCTCGGGATGCTGCTCCCAGAGCTCGGCTGTGGCCTCCGCGAGGCTGGCCAGGTCGAACACCAGCTCGCTGCCGGGCGGGTGGGGCACACCGCAACGCCGAAACAGGGCACGGCYGCCGGCCTTGCTGCCCCACTGCAGCAGGTGGGGGGAGGTGCCCAGCAGCGGCACCTGCAGGCGCTCCGACAGCTCCCGTTCCAGCTCGCTCACCACGAAACAGCTGATGAAACTGCGGCCCGGCCGCAGCAGTTCGCCGATGCGGGCCAGCAGGGCGGGCCGCTCCAGCAGCTTGGCGGTGAGGGGGCGGCCCGAGGCGTCGTCGGTGTCGAACAGGTGCAGGC
>NZ_JADEWP010000224.1:0-3493 GCF_015207535.1 Cyanobium sp. LEGE 06143
GAGCCTGAAGCGCCCGAAAGCGCCCCCCTTGCCGTGGAGGATCCTCTGCTGGAGGCCTTTCAGGCGGCGATCCCGGGGCGGGAGGATCTCGTGCTCAAACTGGAGCCGGCCGTGGCCGCCCGTCTGCCCCTGCTGCAGCTTCTGCTCGGGCCGGCTTGGCCGGAGCTGGCGGCCGCAGAGCAGGAGCAGCTGGCCGATCGCTGGCTGCTGCTGAGCCGGCAGCTGGACTACGACGCCCTGGAGCTGCGGGACCCTGAGGGCCGGCTGCTGGCCCGATCGGCCCGGGTGGGWTCAGGCATGATCCTGCTTTCTGCGCCCTGAGCTGCACCATGGCCCTGCTCCTCGCCGAGCTGGATGCGATCTGGGCTGAACCCCCGGTTGGGGCAGGGGCTGGCCATCCGGGCAGCCGGCTGGATTCCGAAACGGTCCTCAGCGCCGTGAGCACTGACAGCCGCCGGCTCGAGCCCGGTGGCCTGTTCCTGGCCCTGGTGGGCGAGCGCCACGATGGCCATGCCTTCGTTCAGCAGGCCATCGAGGGCGGCAGCCGGGCTGTCGTGGTGCAACGCGACCGCCTCTCTTCTGAAGCCCTCGCTGCCCTGGAGCAGGCCGCCGCCGAGCGCAGCTGCCAGCTCTGGGTGGTGCCCGACAGCCTGGCGGCCTACCAGCAGCTGGCGCGGCACTGGCGCCGGCAGCTGAAGGCCCCGGTGGTGGCCGTGACCGGCTCCGCCGGCAAGACCGGCACCCGCGAGCTGATCCGGGCGGCGCTCGCCCGCCTGGGTCCGGTGCTGGCCGCCAGCGGCAACAACAACAACGACATCGGCGTYCCGCTCACCCTGCTGCAGGCCACCTCCGAGCACCGGGCGGTGGTGGTGGAGATGGGCATGCGCGGGCCTGGGGAGATCCATCGGCTCAGCCGCTGCGCCGAGCCCGATGTGGCGGTGATCACCAACATCGGCACGGCCCACATCGGCCGGTTGGGAAGCCGCGAAGCGATCGGCCAGGCCAAGTGTGAGATCGCCTCTGGCCTGCGCCCGGGCGGCCTGATGGTGATTCCGGCCGGTGACCCTCTGCTGGATGCGGCCCTGGCCAGCAGCTGGGCGGGGCGGGTGGTGCGCGTCGCCCTGGCCGGAGAGGGTTGCGAGGCCAAGGCCGACTGGGTGGGCGAGCTGGATGAGGCGGAGGGCCTGCTGTGGCTGGATGGCCATCGGCTGAGGCTGCCCCTCGAGGGCCGCCACCAGGCCCGCAACCTGATGCTGGCCCTGGCCGTGGCCCGCGAGCAGGGGGTGGGCCCTGATCGCCTAGGCCACCTGGAGGTGGACCTGCCTGGTGGCCGCAGCCGGCGCCTGGAACGGGGCGGCGTGGTGCTTCTCGATGAGACCTACAACGCCTCGCCCGAGGCCGTGCTGGCCTCCCTGGAGCTGCTCGCCCGCCACAGCASCSSWSGYCNCWWCGCSSNGCTGGGCACCATGCTGGAGCTCGGCGAGCAGAGCCTCAGCCTGCACCGCCAGGTGGCCCAGCGGGCGTTGGACCTGGGGTTGGAGGGTCTGCTCATTGTGGATGGCGGCCAGGAGGGGGCTGCGATGGAGGCGGCAGCCCATGGCCTGGGCCGGCTGGCCAGGGTGAGTAGCCCGGAGGCGGCGGCCGCCGAATTGCGCGGCTGGCTGGCTCCTGGCGACACCGTGCTGTTCAAGGCCAGCCGCGGGGTGGCCCTGGAGCGGGCGTTCCCCCTGCTGCTGGAGCCGGAGAGCAGCTGAGCCTTCGCCGCCTGAGCCTTCGTCTTCAGCCCTGGGGGCCAGCCCAGTTCTCCTTCACCAGCTGGCGGGCGCGGCCCAGCGCCAGGGCGCCGGAGGGCACGTTGCGGGTGAGGGTGGAGCCGGCGCCCACGGTCACGTTCTCGCCCAGCTGGATCGGCGCCACCAGCACCGAGTTGGCGCCGGTCTTGCTGCCCGCGCCGATCACGGTGCGGTGCTTGCGCACGCCGTCGTAGTTGGCGGTGATCGTGCCGGCCCCCACATTCACCCCGGCACCCAGGTCGGCGTCGCCGATGTAGCTGAGGTGGTTCACCTTCACGTGGCTGGCCAGGCTGCTGTTCTTGACCTCCACGAAGTTGCCCAGGTGGCAGCGCTCCCCGAGGTTCGAGCCCGGCCGCACCTGGGCGTAGGGGCCGATCGAGCAGCCGGCCCCCACCACCGCGTCGCGCACCACGCTGTAGAGCACCTCCACCCCAGCCCCGAGGCGGGCGTTCTCCAGCAGGCAGCCTGGGCCGATCCGGCAGCCCGAGCCAACTTCGGTGTGGCCGCGGAAATGGCATTGGGGCTCCACCACCACATCCCGCCCGAAGCGGCTGCCCTCGCTGAGGGTGCAGCTGGAAGGATCCACGAAGCTCACCCCCTCCGCCATCCAGTGGCGCCGCAGCCGCTCCTGCAGCACTGCCTCGCACTGGGCCAGCTGGATCCGATCGTTGATGCCGTTGATCTCGGCCGCGTCGGCCACCTCCAGGTGCGTGGCCGACTCCAGCATCGCCACGGTGTCGGTGAGGTAGAGCTCGCCCTGGTCGTTGTCGCTGCTGAGCCTGGGCAGCACCGCCGCCAGCTGGGCCCAGTTGAAGCAGTAGATGCCGGCGTTGATCAGGGGATTGAGGCGCTGCTTGGGGCTGCAGTCGCGATGCTCGACGATGGCGCTCACCCGCCCGGAGGCATCGGCCATCACCCGGCCGTAGCCACTGGGGTCGTCCAGCCGGGCCGTGAGCAGGGTCACGCCGGCGCCCCTGCTGCGGTGCTGCTCCAGCAGCGCCTCCAGGGTCTCCGGCCGCAGCAGGGGCACATCCCCGTTCAGCACCAGCAGGTCGCCGCTGAACCCCTGCAGGGGCTCCAGCAGTTGCTGCACCGCATGGCCGGTGCCGTTCTGGGGCTGCTGCAGCACGAACTCAAGGCCTTCCAGCGCCGCCAGGGAGGCCTCCACCCGTTCGGCCTGGTGACCCACGATCAACAGCTGCCTGTCGGGGGCCAGGTGCCGGCAGCTGCCCAGCACCCGCTCCACCAGCGTGGCCCCGGCCAGCGGCTGCAGCACCTTGGGCAGCTCGCTCTTCATCCGTGTGCCCTTCCCAGCGGCCAGCACGGCAACGGCGAGCATGGGCGTAAGCAACGGCTGGCGGGAATCTACGTGGGCCCAACCACGCCGTTGCGGCGGGGATGGTCCAGGCCCCAGCGGCGGCGCCAGGCCCCCGTGCTGTTGCGGCCGGCCTGGGCCTGCATCTGCAGCCTTCTGGCCTGGATCTCCGTGGCGCCGGCCCGAGCGGAGGGGTCGCGGTAGGGCTCACCTGCCCTGGTGAGCAGGTGCTCCTCCTCCATGGCGCTGAGGGGGCGAAGCAGGGTGCTCGGGGCCAGGGGCCGGGGGCTTGCCGCCGTGCCCCCACTCCAGCGGGGCCGCAGGCCTGGAGTCCCTGCGGGGGCCTGGAGTGCAGCGAGCTCAAGGCCGGCGTCCCGCAGACTGC
>NZ_JADEWP010000004.1:0-32760 GCF_015207535.1 Cyanobium sp. LEGE 06143
TCGCAGGTTGCTATGCAGTACGTGATCAGGAGATCAGTGTGCCTGTCGAGGGAAAGAATCGGCCAACATGGGCAGATTTTGGCACCCGAAAGGGTGAAATCAGCCAAGCCAACCTCAGATTCGCCAAACGTTGTTCATTCCGAGCAAATTCCAACCTTGGACCCACTTTCAGGGCTCGTTGCCCAGAGGCTCCCTAGATCGAGGGGAGGAGCTGATTCGGTTCAGGTGATGGCTCCAGCCACCTCCTCAGCGCGTTCACCATCGCTGAGCTCCAGAACCTCTTCGGCTCCGGGATCTTGGCCATCGTGGCCTCGGAGAAGAAGCGCCGGCGCTCCAGCTGCCATTCCTCCTGCTGCTCCAGTAGCTGGCTACCCACCAGGCGGGTGATCGCAGCGTCGTTGGGGAAGATGCCGACCACGTTGGTGCGTCTCTTGATCTCCTTATTGAGGCGCTCGAGCGGGTTGGTGCTCCAGATCTTGCGCCAGTGCCCCTGCGGGAAGTGCAGGAACGCCAGCACGTCGACGCGGGCGGCGTCCATCACCGGCACGGCTGTTGGGAACTGCTTGCGCAGCATCTCGGTGACCCGCTGCCAGTGAGCGCTCACCTGATCGGGGGCCTGGATCACGAACACCGCTTTCATGGCCGCCGCCACCATGTCCTGGCCCGCCTTGGGCACGTGGGAGAGCAGGTTGCGCAGGAAATGCACCCGGCAGCGCTGCCAGGAGCTGCCCTGGAACATGCGCTTGATCGCCGCCGTCAAACCCAGGTGGGCGTCCGAGATCACCAGCCCGGTGCCATCGAGGCCACGCTCCTTGAGGCTGCCGAGGAACTGACGCCAGAAGCCCTCGGCCTCGCTGTCGCCCACGGCAATGCCGAGCACCTCGCGGTAGCCGAGGGCATTGATGCCGATGGCCACCACCACCGCCCGCGACACCACCTGCATGTTGCGGCCCAGGCGGCCGTGGAGGTACGTCGCATCGAGGTAGACGTAGGGGAAGCGGGCATGGTCCAAAGGCCGGCCCAGAAAGGCTTTCACCTGCTCATCGAGGCCCTGGCAGATCCGGCTTACCTCCGATTTGGAGATGCCGCTGGCAGCGCCCAGCGCCTCCACCAGGGCGTCGACCTTGCGGGTGGAGATGCCACCGGTGTAGGCCTCCATCACCACGGCGTAGAGGGCCTTGTCGACCCGGCGGCGTGGCTCGAGCCAGTCGGGGAAGAAGCTGCCCTGCCTCAGTTTGGGGATGGCCAGGGTGAGGTCGCCCACCTGGGTGGTGAGCAGCCGCTGGCGGTAGCCGTTGCGGTGGGTCGTGCGCTCATCAGGGCATCGCTCATGGCGCGTGGCTCCAATGGCAGCGGAGACCTCGGCCTCCAGGAGATCCTGGAAGCCCCGGCGCACGATCTCTGGAATCAGCGCGCCAGAGGTGGTGCCCTCCATGAGCTGGCTCAGCTCGGAGGCGCCACTATGGGTGAGGGTCATGGTCTGTGTTCGGTTTGGTGGTAGTGCTCCGAACAGGGTCACAGACCGGCCCACCCATTGCCACAGCTGAGATCTGAGGGAGGTGAGCCGTCAGCCCCGGCTACGCCGGGGCTGATCCTCCCGAGTTACACCACTCAATGGGACGCCGCTGTGAGGCCTGACACAGCATCCTGAATGGCCTCGACGGCCTCCTGAACATCCAGGAGGAAGGCCCGTGGATCACGCTTCATAAATCAATTGCTTGGAGGCCTCGATATCTGCCCGCACGTAGGGATTACACACAGCGTCAGCCATCACCAGATCCACCGGCTGGCCGGTGATGTCGGCAAGCTGACGCTCCAGCCCAAAGTAAGCACCCACCAACGCACCGGGATCGATCGGCTGGAACTCCACTAACAGATCGAGGTCGCTGCGGCTGGGGTCGAAATCGTCCCTCAGGGCAGAGCCGAACAGATGCATGCGCAGCACCTTGTGCTGCCGGCAGGCGTCAGCAATGGCGTCCAGCTGTGGTTTAGCCTGGGCGAGACTCACAGGGTCCAGTCCAATCTGCCCAGTATCGGCGGCACTGGCGGTTTTGGCCTGCAGAGGCAAGGAAGGTCAGGCCGAAGCCGCAAGGGGTGGGAGCAGCGCTGCCAGCAACTGGCTGGATTGAGGCCTTCAGGCGAAGGCCAGAGCCGGAGTCGGACCACACAGGGATATGACGTCAGCCCTGGTCCTCAGTCAGCCTCAGAACGGTGATCCCGCCTGAGTCGGATAGAGCAACGCACTAATGCCAACCGCCATGAGATCTTGGATCACTACACCCCCCGGCGGCACGTGTCATCCTCAAAGCGCCGCCCAGCCCTTCCCATGCGCGATGCCGGGTTCGAACCAGCGACATCCTGCTTGTAAGGCGAAAGATCGATGCTGAGAACTGCCGCAGCCACTGAGCCTAGCAGACCCGATTCTCCAGTCCGCGTAAAATCGGCGTGAAAGCCTGGCCTACTGTGGGGTATCCCTGGTCATAGGAGGGCGTCATGGGTGACCCCTTGCCCGAGCGCATCACAGACGAACAGGTGCCCTCCATTACTCCTCCTTCACGGGACGCCGACGACCCGGCGAGGGTCTGGAGAATCAGACAATGGGAGGCTGCAGGGGCCCCTGTACCTGAAGGCGCCCCTGATCCCCGCGACTGTTCCTTCGGTCCCCGAACCGCGACCACTGAACAGCTCGAGGGGGAGGAGCTAACGGTCGAAGCGCTCGCCGACATCCTTAACATGGTCCCCAGGGCAGTTAGCAGCCTGGCCAGCAAGTCCTACCGAATGATCGAGTCCGACCTCTGGGACGACTTAGTCAGTCTGGTCTTCGCTGAACTGAGGAATGAAAAGGCAGACCTCGCGGATGAAATTGAGGAGGAGAGGGTTGCAGTCGGCCAACCCAGGACGCCTCAAGCCGCCGCCCTCGAGGCCCGCTACGAAAGCATCAACTCGACACTTGATGATCAGAGCAGGGCGATCTCTTCTGAGATGGGTTGGGTTGAGCCGGGTCCAAAGGCACGAGAGGGTCGGCGTTCATTCATGTGGCAGCAGGTTCTCCTTCGCAAGTTTCCAACTCATGGGCATGATTTACAGCCATCTAGGGACTGCAAGGTCCTGCGTGATCCTGATAACAAGGCATTGGCTTTCGCCATCGTCAATCCTGGAAGCCGAGGCCGAGGCAATACATGGCTATTCAGACGTGCGAGATTGGCCGAGCGGGAACATGAGTGGTTCAAGCCGCCCGACTATGTCATGGGCTCTCCCAACCCGCTGAAGCCCACCAACTGAGTCCACACACATGCCTGGCATCACTTGGAGTTGGCCTTTGCCTGACCGCCGTCACATCGGGGATCCCGCCGGATTTAGACATTTCAGCCGTTCAGCCAGCCCAATTTCGCTGTTTCCTTCTGGTGCTGCTTGGCCATACCTCTGGGCAACCGGATGTTCATACCGTCGCCTTGACCGGCCTGAGTAGCTTGCAAAGGGKGACCAGGTTTTAGGCGATCACCTGCAGGCCAAACACGACGCTCACGTTCTCGGTGCCGCGAAACTGGAGCTGGCGCACGCCGCCGAACTCCTTGATCCACCAAAATACCTTCTCGAAACCAGTGCGGGCATTGATCGATTGGATGTAGCCCTTATGCCGGGTGGTGCGGCCATCAATGGCTGAATCCCGGAGGCGAGCGGTGTTCTGGGCCACCTGGGCCCATGAGCTGATCCACTCCACTGGCCTTAAGTCCCGCCTGAAGAGGGATCTGGGCGGGGCCTTCGGGAAGGCCCGCTATGCCCGCGAGGGGCTGGTCGCCGAATTCGGGGCGGTGCTGCTGGGTGATCGGCTGGAGATCGGCACTGGGATAGCGAGCCGTGCCACCTAGCGGGGCCACTGGGTAGAGCTGCTCAAGGAATCGCCCAAGGTGCTGTTCCAGGTACTCAGCGAGGCGCGGCAGGCGGTGGATCTGATCTGTGCAGGGGCCTCCACCGAAGATCGAGCTGGAGGGCAGCGCGATAGCGGTATGCTTTCCAGAGGCTGCCGATCGCTGAATGACCTGGTGAGAAATCACACTTAGTGATGGTGTGCCCTTTCTTGTAGAAGATCGAATTAAGGAGCTTGGCGCTCACTACGAAGAAACGGATGACTGGGCCCAGATGGTTGTGGCCGATGGCCTGCTAATCACTGGGCAGAACCCTGCTTCTTCAGAACCGGTTGCTGCTGCACTTCTCAAGGCACTGGCGTAAGTCATAAAGTGTTTCGATAGGCATTGATGCGAGCACGAACAGCGGACAAGACCTAGGTGTCGTGGCCAGCCACGGAGGACACCGGGTCCACCACGCTGACGGCGGCGTTGGTGAACTCGATTTCGTAGAGAAAGATGGGCCCCTCGCCAGTATTGACGGCGTCGTGCTCCAGCGGGGCGCGGTGGGGAACGATCCGGCCCGGACTGAAGGTCAGCGATCGGGTCACAGGATGGGCGCGCGAGCCGCCGGGCGGGACGGAATAACCGGTCATCGTTCCTTCGCTGAGATGAATCGTGACGAAGTCCAGATGATGCTGATGCCAACCCGTGCGCTCACCAGGCTGGATCACATAACGAAGCACGCGGGAATGCTCGTCGGCATGGAGAATCTCAAGGCTCGCGGCCGAACCCGGGTCATCGGAGAGCCGGAGCCCACCGCCTTCCTCTCGGCTCAGCGGCGTGAAGGCGGCGGGATCTCCAGATGATTCCACAATCCCTCCAGGACCGTGGTCAGCTGGGTGACTCTGTGAATCATGGCTGGAGTGGGTCATGGTATTGTGCCGGTCAAGCTGATGTGGAATGCAGACACGTAAGGCACTTTGCTCATCATACTCAGCCTGCTGACGGTGTGGATTGTTGGCAAGGCCGAAGTCCGTCCTTAGAATCTGGGAAGGATGTACGCCCCCTTGATGCTTCCTCCGCAATCTGCGGGCCTCAATCTCTGCCATGAGAATGCAGAGGAGCTCGCAGGAGTACTTCCCCCTCTGGATTTCCTCCAGATTCACCCCGAGCACCTCCTGGCTGAACAGGGAGGGACGTATCACGACCAGCTGCAACAGCTGCGGGAGCATTATCCGGTGACACTGCACGGCTTTGGGCTGTCACTGGGCTCTGTGGCACCCCTTCAGAGCTCCTATCTGGAGCTGGTTCGACAGTTATTGCAGGAGCATCCCGAAGCTTTCTTCTCTGATCATGTTTCGTGGAGCTCACTGTCACATCATCATTTTCACGATCTCTTACCCCTGATATACAGCGAAGAAACGCTCAACTACTTCTGCGATCGCATCAACCAGGTACAGGATGCCATTAGACAGCCGCTGCATGTCGAAAACATCAGCAGCTACATGCGCTTTCAGCAGTCCACGCTGGAAGAGGTTGACTTCATCAATGAGGCCACGCGGCGCACTGGGGCCTTCATCCTGCTCGACCTGAATAATCTCTGGGCGAATGCCATGAATTATTCGGAAGATCCGATGGGGATCATGCTGCGCTATTCACGCGAGGCTGTACGTTCGTTTCACCTGGCTGGTTGCTCCGAGGAACATCTCGCCCACGGCACCGTCTACATCGACTATCATCGCGAGCAGGTACGCCCGGAAGTCTGGGAGCTGTACGAGGTGGCATTGCATCACTTTGGTCCCCATCCCACACTGCTGGAGTGGGAAAATAACGTGCCACCGCTCAGTCGCACACTCGAGGAGCTTGATCAGGTGCGCAGCCGCCTCCTCAATGTGGAGAGCGCTCGATGAAATCACAACAGCTGCTTCACCTGCAACAGGAGTTCCTGAAAAGCCTGCACAGTGCTCCCACGCCCTGGTTGCTGGATCAGATCACACCCGCTGATGGGTTTTCCGGGAATTCGGATGAGGTCCTGCGCCTGTATCTGGAGCGGGCGATGGTGCGTACCGTCGACCCCCTGGTGGGGATCTTCCGATGCTGTCGCTGGCTCTTCGGCGACGACGGTTTGCATGCGCTGCTCAAGCGTTTCTACAACAGCTGCCCCGGTGAACCGATCGCGGCGCAACCCCTGGCCTATGCCTTCATCGGCTTTCTGGGAGACCTGAACTCCACAGAACTTGCGGCCCACATGGTTCGCGCGATGCCCCCTGGGATTGAGCCCTATCAGGCCGCCCTGGAGCTAGCCCTCCTCGACGGGCGGAGGCTCTGGGCCCAGCTCGCACCACGCCGGGTGTCCCCTGGCCTGAAGGCGATGCTGCATCGCTTCCACGAACGCCACCATCGCTGGGCAAGGCCCCGGCTGGACCGTGGATCTCGACTGGCGCTGAGTCGATTCGATCTTCTCCAGATCGAGGAGGCGGTGATGCAGCTGCGGGAACTGACCCAGCTGCCCGTCCTTGACGATGTCCCGGCGTGGTTTCTGCTTCACTTCCTGCCCGGTGCCGGGTCCATCGAGATCCAGCGTCTCAGTCCCGAGGACGCCCGGCTGCTCAGTGGCTGTGACGGCACCATGACCATCACGGCCCTGTGTCACCAGGAGAGTTTCTTCGGAGCCAGCACGGCAGACACCGAAGCGAGGATCGTTCACTGGATCGAATCCGGCGTGATCGTCGACCTGCAGACCGAACTGACCCTGGGCAAAGCGTGAGACGATCGATGGCTGGTGATCTGGACATCACCGTGTCGGAGCTGCTGGACCTGGTGCAGCTGCGCTGTGGTGATGGCCTGTCGCTTGATCTGCTGAGAACCCTGGGTGGGCACCGCACGGAACTGGATTCCGGCGCCCCCCCCGATGTGCCGGCTGCGGAAGGCTCAGCTCCCAGGGTGGTGGTGGTGGGGGCCGGGATCGCGGGTCTGGTGCTGAGCCACGAACTGCTCAATCGCGGGGTCGAAGTGGAGCTCTGGGAAGCGTCCTCGCGCCCGGGAGGCCGCAATCTCACCCTGCGCGATGGTGATCGGCTGCGGGAACGTGGTTTCTCCGAGCAGCAGCTGAGGCTGCCGGAAGGAGCGCACTTCAATGCGGGGCCAGGCCGAATCTCACACCACCACAGGGCTGTCCTGCACTACTGCCGCCGCTTTCAGCTTCCGCTGCGTCCCTACCTGACTCTGAATCGAGGCGCACTGGTTCATCGCTGGATTCCGTCGCTCCGCCGGGATGTGACCGTCCGCAATCGACAGGTTCATTTCGATGGGCTGGGGCGCCTGGGCGAGCTGGCGTCCCGTTTCGATCCCACCGTCGACGGCAGAACCACTCTTCCCGAGGACCTGCGTCCGGTGCTGAACGAGTGGTTGGCCCAGGCGATGAACGTGACGCGCGGCGGCGGCGGAGCGGGGCACTATCAACCCGACGGCCGCCAGGGGTTTCGCCAGCCGCGCGGGGGAGCCGACCAGCCTGGCACCCCGCACGATCCCCTGAGCCTCGAACAGATTCTCCGACTCGGACTCTGGCAGGACGACCCAAGGCGAAGCCCGGACGTCCTGGATGAGCAGGTCGCGATGATGGAGATTGAGGGTGGCAACGATGGGCTCGTGCGCGCCCTGGCGACCAGTCTGAAAGGCCGGCTGCACCTGAAGCGTCGGCTGCAGCGGATCATCCAGACACCCGAGGGCGTGGTGGTGGAAGGACACGATCTCCAGACGGAGGGTCGACCCGCCACCAGCGTCCGGCGCGAGGCTGACCGCGTCGTCATGGCGCTGCAGCCCCAGGCGATGAAGGGGCTGGATCTGAATCTTCCAGCTAGCGTCATTGCGGGGCTCAACGCGCTGCCGAGGCGTTTCGCCGTCAAGGTGGGCGGCTGGATGCGCCGACGCTTCTGGGAGGAAGACGAAGGGATCTACGGAGGCATCAGCTTCACGAATCTTCCGATTCAGCAGATCTGGTATCCGAACAGTGGCCTTGGTCTGGATTCGGGTGGGCTGATGGTGCTGGCCTATGCCGCGCTGCATCATGGCGAGGCGCTGGGGCGGCTCGAGCCCCAGCTCCGCTGCCGCGCAGCGGCAAGACTGGCCAGCCACGTTCATCCTCAGATCCCCAGGGAACTGGATGTCGATCGCCTGATCACCATCGCTTGGCAGAACATTGAGGGGGTGGAGTCTCCCTGGGTGGCCTGGACGCCCGAGCTGCACCGCCAGTGGTTTTCGACGCTCTGCAGACCCCACGGCCGCCTCGCGTTCGCGGGGGACTGGTGCAGTCACCTGCCGGCCTGGCAGGAAGGGGCGATCCGTTCGGCCTATTCGCTGTTGGCCTGGGCTATCCACGGGCACGGGGGCTAGGTGCAGGATCCCCAGTTCCCAGGGCGATGGCGTCTGCTGCCGCTGCTGTGCCTGCCCACCATGGCCATGCTGCTCGGCAGCAACATCGTGTTCATCGCCCTGCCCGACATGGCAGGCGCCTTTCCCCTGTTTCCGTCGTTGCCGGAATGGGTGCTGGCGAGTTATTCCCTCACCGCCGCCTGTCTGGCCCTGCCGGCAGGGGAAGCCGGTGACCGGTTCGGCCTGCGGCGGATCTTCCTCGCGGGCATCGTGATGTATCTCGCTGGCACGGCTCTCTGCCTTCTGAGTGTCAGCGGCGGCATGTTAGTGCTAGGCCGCTGTGGGGCCGGAATGGGGGCAGCGGTGCTGGCGCCGGTCACCCTCGCCTTCCTGAAGCGGCTGTTTCCAGCCGGCGAACAGCCGGTGGCCTTCGGCTACTGGAGCGCCAGTGTCACGATCGGGACGGTGCTGGGCCCGTTGCTCGGGGGCCTGATCCAGAGCGTGGGGTCTTGGAGGCTGGTCTTCCTGGCGCCGGCGCTGCCGGTTTTGTTGGTGCTGATTCTGGCCTGTCGGCTGCCGGCCTGTCCCCCGCTCGAGGCGGCCAGGGCACTGGATCGCAGGGGGCTGGTTCTGCTGGCAGTGGTGTGCTGTCTGGCCATTCTGCTGCTCACGGAAGCGCCAACCATGGGATGGGAGCTCTTGCTTGCCGGAAGCCTCGCTCTCATGGCCACCACTCTGCTCTGCCGGCATCACATCGCTCACAGCCGGTTCCCCGTGCTGGACCCAGCCGTGCTGGGGCAGCCCGTCTGGTGGATTCCCTCGCTGCTGCAGTTCGGAATCCGGGCCCTGTTCGTCGCGACGATGACGGTCTTCTCGATGGACCTACAAACGTTCGCAGGCCTGACACCCCTGGCCACATCGCTTCGTCTTCTGCCCTTCTGCATCGTCTCCGGCCTGATGTCCCTGGCCAGCGGCCATGTTCCTACGGGGGCAAGAGGTCGTCGCTGGCTGGTGGCGATGTTCGCCTGCGCCTGTGGCGGGTACTTGATCCTGGCGGCCATCGCCTCGGCCGGCCTGTTGCACTGGGGCTGGCTGGCACTGCTGGGATTCGGACTGCTGTACGGCAACACGGCACAGCTCAGCCGACGGGCCATGGGTTGTTTTCCCCAGAGCGAGGCAATGCGGGGCGCTTCGCTGAACACCATGGTGTTGAACCTGGGCCTGAGCTTCGGGGCCAGTCTCTACAGCCTCAGCACCTACGGGTTTCTGATTCTCCGGCTGGATCGATTGCAGGGCTGGCCCCTGCCAGCCCACGAGGCCCTGCGGATCAACCAGGTGAGACCGGCCCTGATCGACTTTGGACTCCCGGCAGCCGATGTGAACCGGTGGTGGCAGGCATTCAGCCAGGCTGCACAGTCAAGTTTTGGAGATACCTTTTTCCTGTTCGCCGTCATCAGTGCCGGCGGCTGCTTTCTCGCCCTACGCCTGAAAGCGGAGGGGAGCAGGGGGTAAGGACAAATCGAACCTTGGGGGCAGCTCAGAAGAAGCCGGATTCAGATACGGGCGTTCCCCCCAACACATCGATCGAGCGTGTCATGAAGGAATTGTAGCGCTTCTGTGCTTCGTCCCAGCTTGAGAATCGGCCGCTGGATAAAGCAAAGTCGTTCAGATTCTTGAAGCGATTCTCGCTGGGAAGAAATCCTTGGCCGAAGGATCCGCTGACGTTGCCGTCATGGCCCCACTGGAGCGCATTCCATTGAGTGGCATTGGAGAGAAAACCAACACGGAAGCGGTCATTCCCCTGGGTTGTTTCCAGGATCGCCAGCGGTAATTGCGAAGGATCCAGTCCTGATTGAACGGCCTCGGACCAGACGCGTTGTTCGGTGTCGGTCGGATCACGATCGAAGAGGGTTCTGGTCGTCACACTCACGATGGTGGAGACGGGAAGCGATTGGAGTGAGCCACCGAAGTGGGTTTTGACCTGAGCGCTGGCGGCAGAGTTGTTGAGAATTGAATTCACAAGCTCAGCAGGGGTGGATCCATCGGCCAGCTGGGCGGCCCGGATGGACAGGGTTCCCGGGGTCGGTAGACGGCCGGAATAGGCGATGGACGTAAGGGAGGCTAGGTTATTGCGGCGCTCCGTTTCTGCCGCTGAGAACTTGTTTCGCTTGGTACCGGTGAGCTGATCCGCGCGGCCTTGGTTCAACGCCTGCCGACGCCTCCTGGAGCGCACACCCAGCAGATCCTGAACACTGACTTGCTTCAGGCCAGGCAAGTCGACCACCAATTGCTGGCTGGTGGCCGTGACCCGATCACTGCTGCTGTCGATGCCATTGAAACCATTGCCCTGGGCCACCAGCAGGCGATCCCCAAGCATCAGGGCACCATTGCCAATGGCTGAGGAGAAGGTCGGCGTGGAGGCGGTCTGCCCCTCCGGCAGCCTGCTCTGATCGGAGAGATGGAGTGGCAGGGATTCAGACTGGGTGGGCAGGTTGATCACGCGATCATCCAGCGGAAAGGTCACGCCGCCACCATGGGCGTGGCCATGTCCGTGGGAACTGCCTGGGGACGTGTCCGACTTGATCTCCGACGTCGCAATGAAATGGCCGGCATCCAGTTGCATGGTGAGCTGCTGCCTGCCGTGCGATCCATCGGTGGTGATCACCAGGTTTTCAATCGCAGACTGGGCGTAGCTATTGAATCCTGCAGTGAGATCAATATCCCGGAGGCCACTGATGGAAGGATCAGCAATCAGCGCATCACCGAGAACCGTGCTGTCGGGAAAGAATCCTCCTTCCAGTTGGCCAGTTTGATAAAGAAGAGAGAACGCCGCACCGTCGAGCAAGGTGACACGAAAACCACCATGGACGGCGTAGGCCAGTGCAAAGTCGTTGAAATTATCGAGGTTGAAGTCTCCAATCGTGAAGCCCACCTGATCGGCGCTGAGCCCTTTGACCGGCTCCCGGCTGACAGCCTGGCCTCCATGGCCGTGATGGCCGTGATGATGACCAATGAAGTCCCAGGGATCGAACTTGAATTCTTCTGTCCATGCCGAGCCTCCATCCTTGGATGTGAAAGCCTTGATCCTGAAATTATGGAGGCTCACTCTCGTGTTTCCTGAACCCTGACTCTTTCTGGTAGACGTTCTGACAAATCCACCCGTGATCAGGTCCCGGCGCCCATCACCCGTGAAGTCATCGGCATATGCCCAAGGAGCCAGAGCGTTACCGTATGGCTTGAGATTTGCCAGTACTTCGGTGCTGCCTTCATCAGCAAGCCTGGCACCATCCACGAGCCGTACTCTCCCATCGCCTCGGGAGCTGATCAGCAGGTCTTGGGTGAAGTCTCCGCTGATATCTCCCGCCTGGCCACGTTGAATCTGTGCACCCTTCCTGGTGCTGAGTTCTACCTGGGAAGGAGCAAAGTCTTGGGCCAGGTAGACATCCAGTTCGTGCTTGTCTCCGTTCTGGTTCTGGCGCGTAAGGGCTTCGAGACCATCGCCTGGAAGCAACCAGCTGGAGCCGGTATTCTCCACCACCATCACGGCCTGCATCATGCCGGCATCCTCATGGGGAAGGATGTGGCAGTGAAATACATAGGTGCCCAGATAGTCCTGGAACAGCATCCGAATGGTCTGGTCATTCGCGCCCCATGTCGCCAGACTGCCAACCCGCTCAGGGCTCTGGGCCTGGGGAATGGAGTGAAATTCACCCTTCAAGGGCTCTGCTTCAACAATCTTCTTCTGAGTTGAATTATAATACTTAAATCCAGAAGCATTCAGCATTGTCACATCTTCCAGATTGCGTTTATCCGAAAGCTCGGTGTCACTATGTTTAGTCTGGTAGTCGTTAATATGAATATGGAAAGGATGACCGATATACTTTTCTGGAGTGTTGACGCTCCAGTTCCTGAGTCTCCACTGCTCAATCGTGCCCAGTTGTGCGATCGTCAGATTTCCATTCGGGAAAACATGGTCATTGATAAGAAACGGATTCTCGTACCCCAGCCAACGATCAAGGCCGCCAGCACCGACTGGTAACTGCCGGTAGCGCTTGTAGCGCTTCCCAGTCCGTTGCGTGTACCCCTCGAGAGCTTGCTGAGTGGCAGGATCACGCTCATCGGCTGGGCCGACTAAGGTGCCCCGTGCCCAGTTGAACTCCCGCTCTCGGACGGGACTCCAGATCTCACTGCCATCACTGGACTCCGCAAAAAGGTCAACGCTGGGGACCTTCATGGGGTCATAGTCTTCTTCTCTGGTGTCGGGTGTGATTGTCTGGGTCTCAATGCCAGAATTGGCCTTGCGGATGAACGCGTCTTGCTGATGCTCGCTCAGCTTAGCGACTGGTTTCTTGACGTCAAAGATAGCCAATGGCCCTGAAGACGAGCCAGGGGAAGCGAATGGATTGTCCGCTGACTTCACAAATTGGTTCGCCCGGCTCAGGTCGGGATAACTGCCCATGTTTCGGGTCAGGAATGTCTCGGGATCAACGCCATCTGATGGTCGATCAAAGGAATAAGTCGATGCCACCTCGGTCTTCCCTTTCGGGAGATAGGCAAGCAAGTCGATTCGCTTACCAGGTGCAAGCGAAATTAGATCCTTTTTCTGGGAGTATTGTGTCGTGGCGCCAGACCCCAATGTTCCCAGCGTCCCCTTGGCTCGCCGGATCTCAGGAGACTGGTGGCCGTCCTCGCCATAGATATAGAGCGGCAAGGCACGGCCTTCGCCATCACCTTTCTGGCGGTGGATCAGTGAGACATTATAGAAAGCCTGGTTGCTTTGATTGCTGAGGGTCAAGGCCTGCCAGCCGCCTTGTTTCGCATCAGCCGTTGGCTGGAACTCACCATTAACAGTCACCATTGTGGCCTGATTGGTGACGGTACCAGGGAAAAAACTACCGTCAAATGATGTGATTCTCAGATCACCAGAGCTCTTGGCGACACCGAGGTCGATATTCTTCAGGATTGCAAGATTACGAGGAACATCCTGCAGTGCCGGGACACGGCTTAGAGGATCTCCAAGCTGCATGAAGCCCGAAAGTCCGCCATACACCTGCTGGTTGACCGAAGGGTGGTAGTGAGGGTGATACCAGTAGGAGCCTTGACCATGGTCAGAGGGAAGATCAATTTCCGTTGTCCACCTCTGGCCTGCGGTATAACGCGCTACGACATTATCGCCAAAGCCAGTCGGCGTTGTATGAGAGCCGTGCAGATGGTAATTCGTGGATGTTGTACCGCCAAGCCCTTCACTTGCACTGTTCCCAAAGGTACTGTTGCGAATGAGTGTGGACTGCTGTAATTGTCTCTGGTTGAGGCCTGGCACCTTCAACCGATTGTTGAAGTCGAGCTCTAGCTTGCTGCCTGGTTGCAGCATTAAGACAGGGCCCGGATAGCTGGTATTCGTCAGTCTGCCGTTCTTTGTCTCTTCTCCATAAGTATAAAGAAGCGTGGGATACCACAGGTCGGGGTTTTGCTTTGACGGGTTATTTAGGGCATCCAGATTCGACAGCAGGCCACTTTTATCGAACGTCGAGCGAACCGTGGTCGGACGTCCTTCACCTCGTGTGTACTGCCTCCAGAGGCCTCGAGGATTGTAGTTGGAGCGATTCGATATGGAATCAAATAGTGGATCGTCCTGGGTGCCTACGGCATTCCAGAACGGGGTATTCTTCGCAGCTGAGTTGGCTCCCTTGCCTTGGTAGCCAATCTGGACCAAGGTGGCCATGGTGCGATTTCGTGGCTTGGTGAGCCACTGCTTCTGAAGATTGCTGAAAAACTGATTGAAGATCGAGTTTGCCTGATCGTCACCGCTGCCGGTGGCAAACAGCTGGGGAAGCAGATAGCGCTTCAGAAATCGATCGGCTCCAGGAATCGACACCGGATCCGTGCTGATACCCAACCGGCTCCTCAGCCTCGGCAAACGTTGCTGATCGCTGCCTGAGCGGGAAGACACAACGCCACGGGCCGGATCAAAGTGAAGATCATCTCCGGTCAGAAGATTCGGTGTGCCATCGGCCTTGGAAGGGAATAGGGAGCCGATTGAGTAATTAAACCTAGAGCCTTCCATGCTGACCTCCGGCTGCTGCAGCCATGGCCCATCAGGGCACTGCTTACAAGCTATGCGCAGCCCCAGCGCTTGGCAATCCAGAGACTTCCTCGACCCGGCAAGGATCAAGCTGCGTTCAGACCGCGCTCAGCTTCAGCCCATGAAGGTTCTGCAGGTGGCGCCAAGCTGCTTTAGGCGGCTCTGCAGCGCGTCCCAGTCGAAGCTGCGAGGAGCGGCCCGCTCTCCAACCCAGATCCACTGCACGATGGGTGGCGATGTGATCCTGGGGGATCGGATAGCGGTCCATCCAGTCGGTGAGAACCACTGCCAGCGCGTCGTATTGAGCCGGGGTGTAGCCGCTGTGGCTGGGTTCGGCGTCCTCGCCATCCAGCCGTGTCTCCAGGCTCACATGCAACGCGAAGTTGCTCACCGAACCACCGAACTTGGGATTGGTCACAACCCACTGGCTCCGAAAGGCGGAGTTGCCGGCACCGAACGCTCGCTGTTCAAGATCTGGGGTTCCCCCGCTTTCGTGGACACCGATCAGGGATTCACAATGGTCAGTGTACGAGCAGAGATGAACTGCTGCTCGTAGTCGATCGGGCTGTGGTAACCGATCGTTGAGTGGCGGCGCTCGCGGTTGTAATACCCCTCGATCCAGAAGGCCAGATCGCGCTGCAGCTGCTGGGGCGAGATCAGGACTTCCCGGTTGTCATCCAGATCGAGCTCCAATTTCATGGTGGAGAAAAAACTCTCCACCACGGCGTTGTCCCAGCAGCAGCCCTTGGCGGACATGCTGCAGACAATTTCGTGCTTCCCCAGCAGATCGCGGTAGTCGGTAGCCCGGTACTGGCTGCCCTGATCCGTGTGCAGGAGCAACGTCTCCGGCTCCACCTGGCGGAGGCCGAGCGCCCGGTGGAGGGCCTCGATCACCATGGCGGTATCCATCCTGTGATCGAGCTTCCAGCCGACGACACGACGACTGAACAGATCGATCCAGACGGCCAGGTACCGCCAGCCCGCTGTGGTGCGGATGTAGGTGACATCACCCGCCCAGCAGCGGTTTGGAGCCGGGGGCTGGAAGTCCTGATGCAGCAGGTTCTCCACCACCCCACACGCCCTGCTGCTGGCCTTGGCGCAGGGCCTGAACGCCTTGCGGGTCTTGGCCCTCAGCTCGGCACGCTGCATGAGGCGGGCGACACGGTGACGGCCCACCGGATGGCCGGCAGCGCGCAGCTCCTGGTGAATCCGGGGCGATCCGTAGAAGCCCCGGTGCTCGCCGAACACCGCCTGGATCTCAGCGGTGATCATGGCGTTCTCGGCCGCCCGCTTTCCCGGCGCCTCCTGCCGCTGCCGCCAGGCGTAGAAGCCACTGCGGGCCACCCCCAGCTGCCGGCACAGCCAGGCGACCGAGTGCTGAGCGGCGAGTTGATCGATCAGGCGAAACCTCTCGGCGGCAGCTGCTCTTTCGCAAAGTGCGCTGCCGCCAACCTGAAAAAATCCTTCTCTCTCCTGAGCTCGCGGTTCTCCTTGCGGAGCCGGTTGAGCTCGGTGCGCTCCTCACTGGTGAGCAGGCCCTGGTCACGGGTACCGGCCTGGCCCCGATCAATGCGGGCCTGGCGCACCCAGCGGGCCAGGCTGCTGCTGGGAAGGCCGAGCCGCTCGGCGACGGTGTTGCAGGAAAGGCTCTCCTGCAGGCAGAGCTCCACGGCTTCTGCCTTCTGCTGAGCCGTAAACCGGCGCCTGGTTCTGGTGGAATTGGTCATCGATGGACAGTCTGATGGTCATGGCGTGACCCTTATCGACTTGTCCTGGAAATCGGGGGAACCCCAGTCCCGAGCGAATCGCCCCATAGGCCAGAACCCAAGCAATGACGCAGTCGACTAGACTTGAACCAATGCCTTATCCTGCGCTCTGACTAGGGAGCACCACACTGTTGTGAGCCGCTATAGCTTCAGAAATGCTTTAGGCGAAACCTCGAGCTATTGGCCAATCATTCCATCGCTGGCTCGATCAGGCTCTGCTAGATCACTATTTTCGAATCAAAGAATCTCAGCCGATTTCAACTCGCCAAGCCTAATAGTGGACTCAAGCCCAAGAATTGGCATTTCCAGCACAATTTCTCCCAAAGCGCTAGAAGTAGGCGCATAGACCTGCAGACTTGCTGCCAAACCGAAGAGGAACCTGATCAACAATAATTCCTTACAAACATCTAGCGAAGTAACTGAAAGCTCCTTTTCTTCGGCCCTCGGCAAGTCTTCCACAGCCAACACAGCATATCATTTACGGGAACATCGATGTCAATCAGCTCAAACACCATAGTTCTAACGATTTCGTGGATACGGACAAGCGGTTTACAGCACTGAGACTAGGTACAGAGATGAACTGCTGGTCTTTAGGAATGGTCGTAGATTAACTTCTGGGCCCACATCGTCTTGGGATGGCGATCTGAATCAGGCGTGCGCGGTGCTGGCAGCAGTGGCCTGAGCCCATGCGGAGGAGCCGCAGCCAGCCCTTGAACCAATGGGCATCGAGCTGGGCATGCCGCAGCAGGTGCTGCGGCATGCCCTTGATCGCGTCATCTCCCCGCTGGGGGAAGCAACTCAGGAATGCCCTGTGGTGCTGGTCATCTTCTCCATCACCTGCTCCAACGAGAAGCTGGCGGCCTTCTGGCGTGGTGGGAACTCCTGGAATGTGGCCAGGAATTGGGCCACATAGGCCTGGGCCGGCACCAGTAGGAACACGTGGTCGAGGATCCAGTCCCAGTAGGTGTTGGAGGTGATGTCGGCCCGCTCGTAGGGGTCCGTCTTCAGGTTAAAGATCTTCGGTATGCGCAGCTCAGTGAAGGGCTCGGCCCAGATCTGCAGGGTGCCGGTAGTCCGCTGCTCCATGAATACGATCTTCCAGTTGTCGTAACGCAGACCCGTGAGATCACCATCGTCGGAGAAGTAGAAGAACTCCACCCGGGGACTCTTATCCGTTTTGCCCGTCCAGTAGTCAAGCATATTGTAGCCGTCGAGATGTACGTGGTAGTGGCGGCTGCCGGCCTGGTAGCCGCTCTTGAGCTTCTCCTTGATGTCCGGTTCCCCAGCCGCAGCGAGGAGTGTGGGCAGCCAGTCGAGATGGCTCACCGTCTCGGTGAACAGGGTTCCCGGCGCAATCTTGCCGGGCCAGCGAACCATCGCGGGCACCCGGTAGGCCCCTTCCCAGTTGGAGTTCTTCTCGTTGCGGAAGGGGGTCATGCCGGCATCGGGCCAGCTGTTCATGTGAGGCCCGTTATCAGTGCTGTACATCACGATTGTGTCGTCGGCGATGCCCAGCTCATCGAGCAGATTGAGCATGTCGCCAATGCAGTTGTCGTGATAGATCATCACGTCGTGGTACTCCGACTGCCAGCGTCCTGACTGGCCCAGATCTTGGGGCCGGGCATGGGTGCGGAAGTGCATGTGGGTGGTGTTGAACCACACGAAGAAGGGTTCGCCGGAGGCCACCGCATCGCGGATGAACCGCTTGGCCTCGGTCATGAACTCCTCATCGGCCGTCTCCATCCGCTTCTTGGTGAGCGGGCCAGTGTTCTCAATGCGTTGGGTGCCATCCGGGTTGGCCCAGGAGTGGAGCACTCCACGGGGGCCATAGTTCTGACGAAAGTTAGGAAAGTCTTCTGGGCTGGGATAATCGCGCAGTTCCGGCTCTTCTTCGGCGTTGAGGTGGTAAAGGTTGCCGAAGAACTCATCGAAGCCCTGGTTGGTGGGCAGGTGCTCGTCGCGGTCGCCGAAGTGATTCTTGCCGAACTGACCGGTGCGGTAGCCCTGCACCTTGAGCAGACCCGCGATGGTGGGGTCCTCGGTGCGGTAACCCAGCTCCGCCCCGGGCAGGCCCACCTTGCTAAGACCGGTGCGAAACACGCTCTGGCCGGAGATGAAGGCGGCCCGGCCGGCGGTGCAGCTCTGCTCGGCGTAGTAGTGAATGAACTTGCCGCCCTCCTTGGCGACGCGGTCGATGTTGGGGGTCTGGTAGCCCATCAACCCATCGCTGTAGCAGCTGAGGTTGCTCTGGCCGATGTCATCGCCCCAGAGGATGAGGATGTTGGGTTGGCCGTTCGGCATGGCGGTTGGTGGTTGTACCTGCCCTCCATTCTGCCCGCTGCCGCCTCACGGCCCACGAGTGGTTGCCGTTTCAAACCCGCACCAGCAGGCGCTTCTGCCAGCGCAGAAAGGGAAGCGAGAGCAGCACGGTGACCAGCAGGTAAGCCAGCACGGACAGCTTGATGGCGGGCATCTCAGCCCCATAGGTGGTGGCAAACACCATCGCCAGGCCTGGATTGCGCATCGATGTGACCAGAGCCACGGTGAGGCTCTCCCCGGGCGCTGAACCTGCAGCCAGGGAGCCGATCACGAGGGCTGTCACCACCATGACCGCCATGAAGCCCAGGGTCACCAGGTTGGCCGCCACGAAGGGCAGCAACGCAGGCCCAACCCTGATCAGCACCACCAGCACCAGTAGGAGGAACAGGCCATTGGCCAGCTTGTCGAGGGGCCCCTCAAGCCGCTCAACCAAGCCGGGCCGCCAACGCCGCAGCAGCAGCCCGGCCAGCAGGGGCAGCACCTGGGCCAGGCTCACCTGCACGGCCACCTGCCTGGGCCCGATGTCCCAGCCCTCGATGGCGAACGAGGCCCGAAACAGATCGGCTAGCAGAGGAATCGACACGATCGCCCCCACCGCCGCGCAGGCCTGCAGCACTGCTGCCAGCTGGTGATCGCCCCCCTGCTTGCCGGCCTTGCGCAAGGTGAGCGGCGCACTCGGCGAGATGGCCATCAGGGCGATGCCGAAGCGCCCTGGCGCCGAAAGGGCGGCGCTCAGCGGCGACTTCAACAGCACCAGCGCCACCAGGGGCACGAGCACACAGGAGCCGATCAGCACCCGCAGCACCAGGGCGGGTCGCCGGCGAATCTGCCCCAGGGCATGGGGCTGCAAGCCAAGTCCCAGGGCGAACATGATCGCGAAGAGGGTGAGGCCGGGGAGCACGGCTGCAAGCTGGGCCAGGGATGGGAGCATTGAGCGGGACCTGAACCTGTACTGAACCTATGGTTGCGAGTCGGCTGCGTCAGCCTCAGGGCCCTTCAGCCTCCATGGGCTGAACCGGAGGGTCAGCAAACACCTGCGTCCAGTCGTCGCGCATTGACACCACCGTCCAGCCCCTCTGGGGCGCTTCCTTGAGGGCCCGATCGAGTCGGCCGATGGGCGACTGGCTGTCGTAGGCCACCTCCCGCTCCGGGTCGTCGTGGTGCACGATCAGTCCCAGGCTCGCCCCAGGCTGGCTGGTGGTCCACTCCAGCATTTCGAAGTCGCCATCGGAATTGCCGAAGGCGGCAATGGGCTGACGGCCGATCACCTGCTCGATCATCACGGGTTTGATGGCCCCGTCGTTGATCAGCTGCACCTCCGCCTGGCGGACGATGGTCGGCAGCCCGTCCTGGAAGCCGTAGTGGCTGGCCACGAACGAGCCGATCACCTGCTCGGGGGGAATGCCGTAAAGCTCCTCGCTCACGACCCGAACGAACTCCACGCCACCAGCGGAGACGATGTAGGTCTGGAAACCGTGGCTCCTGAGGTAGTCGAGCAACTCCCGCATCGGCTGGTAGGTAAGCGTGCGATAGGAACGCTTCCAGATGGGATGGCAGGCGCTGGCGAACCAGTCGCCGACCAGCTCCCGGAACGCCTCGGCATCCATACCCGCATGGGTGAGGGCCACCAGCTCCAGCAGCTCTGGGATGCCCATGCTGGGCATCGCCTCAGCTTGACCGGCCGCAGCGGCCGCAGCGAGCACCGGATGGGCGGCCAGCTCAGGTTGCTGACTCACCAGCGTGCGGGCTCGATCGATGGCGAAGGCCAGCTGCACATACATCGGTTGCTCCGCCCAGAGCGTGCCGTCGTTGTCAAACACGGCGATGCGCTCCGCCGGCGCCACGTAGTCAGGGCCACCCGGTGTCGTCACCGCCGCCACGAACTGAAGGATGCGCTGGCGCGCAGCGCCCTCGTTCCAGGAGGGCAGGGGTTGGATCTGGGCCGCAGCTGGAGCAGCCGGCAGCCAGTACAGCGGGGCCAGCAGCAGGCCCGAAACCAGGGAACGCCACATACTTCGTGATCTCAGCAGGGCTGGCGCCCATGATGCCCCGCTCAGGAGCCGTCGCCGGCCTCGTGCTGCAGGAAACGCTCCACGGCGCGCTCCACAGTGAGGTGGAGCCGGCCCGGCCCGAGGCGGCTGCCCAGCTCGGAGCGGCGCACCACCTGCAGCACTTCCGGATTCAGCCCGGCCATCCACAGCTCCGTGCCATCGCGCCGCAAGCGCTGCTCGGCCTCCACCAGGGCCTTGAGCGCCGAGTACTCCAGGTCGATCACCGCGCTGCCATCCAGCACCACCACCCTGGGCCGGCGCTGATGGATCCTTTGCCGCATGCGGCTGGCCACGGCCTCCGCATTGGCAAAGAAGAGGCGACCTTCGGGGTGGAGGATCAACAGCCCGGGCCAGGTTTCATCCTCAGGGTGCTGGGGCGAGACAGGGCGAAACCCATCCGTGCCCGGCTTGCGACCCATCTCGTAGACGGCAGGGTCCACCTCCTGCTGCGCCAGCGACAGCAGCGACAACACCACCGCCACCAGGATGCCCTCCAGGGTGCCGAGGAACACCACTCCCAGAAAGGCCACCACCGCCCAGCGGAACTCCGGGGCCCGCACGTGGCGAATCGCCAGGAATTCGGCCGGCGCGATCATCGCCAGGGCATAGGCGATCACCACGACGGCCAGGGCGGCCTGGGGCATCAGGGCGATCAGGGGCGCCAGCACCAACAGGGTGGCCACCGTGGCGGCCGCCGTGACCAGTGCGGCCAGCTGGGTGCGGGCGCCGGCGTTGCGGTTCACAGCGGTCTGGGAGGTGCCGCCGCCCGCCGCCATCGCGCCGAAGCAGGCCCCCAGCAGGTTGGCGGCGCCGAGGGCCAGCAGATCCTGATTGGCATTCGGCGCCGGTTCGTCCATCTCGCGGAAGGCCCGCGAGGCCGCGGCGCTCTCGGTGAAACTCATCACGGCGATGCCGGCCGCGGCCGGCCACAGCTGGTTGGCCAGGGCCAGGGGGGATGGGCCTGCGCTGTTGAGGAAAGGCAGTTGAAAGGCCGGCAGCCCACTGGGGATGGCCCCCACCACGGCCACGCCGCGCTCCGGCAGACCCAGCGCAGCGGTGAGCAGGATCGCCACCACCACCAGCAGCAGCGGCGCCGGCAGACGGGGCCAGCGGCGCTCCAGGCCGATCAGCAGGGCCACCAGCCCAAGGGAGAGGGCCACGGTGGCCATAGACGCCTGGGGCAACGCCGCCACCAGCGCCGCCAGGTCCCGGAACAGCCCCAGCTTGTCGATCGACACCCCCAGCAGTTTGGGCAGCTGGTCGACCACGATCACGACGCCGATGGCGCTCTTGAACCCCACCAGCACTGACTCGGAGATGAAGCTGGCGACGAAGCCCAGCCGCAGCAGCGAGGCAACCAGCAGCATCAGGCCCAACAGCAGGGCCAGCAGGCTGCTGCTCGCCAGCGCCTGAGCCGGATCCTGGGCCACACCGAGGCGATCCAGCTCGCTGCCCACCAGGATGGCCAGGGTGGTGGTGGTGCTCACGCTCAGGGGCCGAGAGCTGCCCAGCAGCGCGTACACCAGCATCGGCACCAGGGCCGTGTAGAGCCCCACTTCCACCGGCAGGCCGGCGATCGTGGCAAAGGCCAGGGCCTTGGGCAGTACCACGGCCGCCGCCGTGAGCCCTGCCACCAGGTCGAAGCGGAGCCATTCAGGCCTGTAGGAACGCAACCAGACCAGGAAGGGGAGAGCCAACGGGGCGGGGTTCAGGACTGTTCGGCACAGCGGGGGCAGAGGGCTCGCACCGTGAGCACACAGTCGAGCAGACGAAAGGCGTGGGCCTTGGCCGCCTCGTCGCCGGCAACCAGCACCGCGGTGTTCTCGAATTCCTCGGTGCGACCGCAGCGCACACACACCAGATGGTGGTGATCGCGGGTGGTGTCACCGGCCAGCTCAAAGCGCCGCCCCTCCGGCAGTTCCAGCTCCTGCAGGCGACCCATCGAGCTGAGCAGCCTCAAGGTGCGGTAGACGGTGGCCAGGGACACCCGCTCGCTGGCTCTGAGCAGGCGTTGATGCACCTCTTCGGCGCTGAGGTGGGTGCCCTCACCGCTCTGCTCAAACAAAGCCAGCACCCGCTGGCGTTGAGGCGTGAGCCGCTGACCACGGTCATGCAGGCTGTTGCGCAGCCCCTCGCTGTCGCTGAGCAGGCCCTCAGAGGCCCCCGTGGACCCTGCGGCAGCAGCCCTGGAACCAGGGGTGGGGAAGGAAGGCACCACAGCGAGCCCAGGCTTCTCAACAATAGGCGCAATTGCGAAGCATGGCCATGGCGGCAGGCTCGCAGCTCAGGGGCGCAACTCAGGCCACAGGTCGAGCTCCTGGGCCGCTCCTGCCCGTGGGGCGATCCAGGCGCTGGTCCAGGCGAGCCGTGAGGGCCGCCAGCAGATCGGCCAGGGTCACCGCCAGCCGGTAGCTGATGGCGATGGCCAGCAGCGGCGCTTCGGCGATCTGGCCGCCGAGCCGCAGCAGCAGCACCGCCTCGAACACGCCAATGCCCCCGGGAGCGCCTGGCACCACCAGGCCGGCGGTCCAGGCGAGGGCAAAGGCGGCCAGCCAGCCGCCCCACCCCAGGGACCCCTGCAGCTCAAAGGCGAGCACGCAGCAAGCGAAGCCGCCGAAGCGCAGCAGCACGAAACCCAGCTGGGCCAGAAGCGGGGCCACGGGATAGGCACCGGGCAGGGGAACGTCGCTCTGGCCCACAGCCAGCGTCTCGGAGCCACTCGCCAGATCCAGCTGGGGGCCCCGGCGCCGTTCGAGGGCCAGCAGCAGGGGCCTCAACCAGCGGGGCAGCAACAGCAACAGGGGCAGCAGCGCCACCAGGGCCACCCCACTGCGCCAGCCATCGGCCGCCACCAGGGCCAGGGCTGCCACGGCGGCAATCATCGGGTCAAGCAGCACGGCCGCGAGGGCCTGGGGCAAAGCCGCAGGGCTGCGCAGCGGACCGGCCGGGTCCCGCAGCAGGGCCAGCCGGCTGGTGAGGTGCCAGATCCCTCCCGGCAGAAACTTGCGCAGGTTGGTGTCGAGATACATCCGCACCAGGGCGGCCCAGCGGGGACGCTGCCCCAGCCAGAACAACACCGCGCCAAAGCCGAGCCCATTGGCCACCAGGCTGAGCAGGCTTGCCCCCATCGCCAGCAGCAGCCAGAGCCAGCCCTGCAGGTCCAGGCTCAGTTGCAGCATCTGGCGGCCGTGGTTGACCAGGGCCGCCAGCAGAAACCCGAAGCTCAGCAGCGTGAACCAGAGGCCCAGCCCGCCGGGCGGGGCAGGCAGGCGGGACAGCCTGGCCTGAAGCTGCCGCTTCAGTCCACTCGCCAGGCCGCCCAGACGCCCGCTCATCGGGCCTCCTCAATGGCGCCAGGCTGCCCCTGATCACACTGGCTGCGCAGGGCCTCCTCAACCACGGCTCGCACCTGCTCAATGCTGAGATTGTGGCTGCGGGCGAGCCCCATCAAGGCATCGTGTTCTGATTTGCTGCGCCAGCGGCCGTCGGGCAGCAGGGCCTGCTTGATCGGCACCTCCCCCAGGGGGGTGGGGAGCAGCCGCTGGCGCCGGGGCAGCACCCAGCGGGGCTGGCTGCGTTCGCGCAGGCCCAGGCTGGTGCTGTGCTGCCACCACACACCCCGCAGACTGGCCGCCATGACCGGGTGGGCCAGGGCCGTGACCAGCCAGCCGGGGCGTCCCTTCTTCATCTGGATCGGCGTGCAGAACACCTCCAGGGCGCCGGCCTGGCGCAGGGCCTCCTGCAGCACGGCCAGGTCTTCAGGGGTGGCGTCGTCAATCTGGGCCTGCTGCTCCAGCACGGTTTCCACGGCGGGCCCCAGCTCCTGCTCGCCCTGGGACGGCCCTGGGGAGGCCCCGGGCCCCTCCACCGGATCGGCCAGCACCAGCCGCAGCAGGTTGGGACGGTCGAGCTGACGGCTGCCCAGGCCGATGCCCACCTGGCGCGGCCGGTGGGCCGGGGGCAGGCCGAAGTTCTCCGCCCATGCCGCCATCAGGGCCAGACCCGTGGGAGTGGTGAGTTCGCCGGCGGGGAAGCCGGCCGCGGAGGCCAGGGGAATGCCATGGCAGCGGGCGATCTCCAGCACCGCGGGGGCCGGCAGCGGCAGGATGCCGTGGGCCGTGGCCACGGTGCCGTGCCCCGCCGGCGGCGGGGTGCACTCCAGCCGGCTGATGCCCAGGTGCAGCAGGGCGGCGCAGACCCCCACCACATCCACCAGGGCATCGAGGGCCCCCACTTCATGGAAGTGCACCTGCTCGGGTGCATGGCCATGAACGCTGGCTTCGGCCTCCGCCAACAGCTCGAACACCGAGAGCACCCTGGCCCGCAGCGCCTCGGGCCAGGGGGCCGCCAGCAGGGTGCGACGCAGGGATTGCCAGGTGCGCGCAGGGGGGTCGGCGTCCTGGTCCACGACCTCCAGGTGCAGGCCCCGCAGCCCGCCGCTGCGGCGCTCGCTGATCTCGAGCGCGTAAGTGCCCGCAAGACCCAGATCGGCCAGGGGGGCGTGGACCACCGCTGGCGGCACGCCGAGATCGAGCAGGGCCGCCAGCAGCATGTTGCCCGCCAGGCCGGTGGGGCAATCCAGCAGGGCCAGCGTCATCGGCCCGGCTCGGCGCCGGAGTCTTCCGTCGGCGCCGCGGCGCCCGAGGGCGTTTGGTGTGAGCTGTCGGGCGGGGAGCCCCGGCCCAGGCGCGGTGCCGCCGCCAGCAGGGTCTGGGCCTGGCCGTCCAGATCCTCGCGCCGCTTCCGCAGGCACTGCTCCACCTCGCGGCGGGCTCGGCGCTGTTCGCGCTGGGCCGTGTCCACGTCGTGGCCCGAGAGGCCCCAGAGCCGGCCCAGCAGGGCGCGATCATCGGCGCCGCCGACGTTGTCGCCGAAGATCACCTGCTCGGCAACCATGCCCGCCTGCAGCACCCGGCTCCAGCGGCGCAGGTCTTCAAGGGCCAGTTTGGCGCTGGCCGGAGGCTCCAGCTCGGTGGTGCCGCCGGCGCTGAGGCCCACGCGCAGACAGGCGAGGCTGCCCACCAGCACCTGGCGCACCACCATCCCCTCCTGGGCGGCGATCAGCACATGGCCGGCCTCATGGGTGGCGATGCGCCGGAGCCGCAACTGACCGCCTGGCATGGCCTCGGCCAGCAGATGGCCGCCCCGGCCCCCGAAGCGGAAGGCATCCAGGCTCAGACCACCGAGGCAGAGCGCCACCGCCAGGGCGATCCACCAGGGTGAGAGCCCGAGCAGGGGTCCCAGCACCGCCAGCAGACTGATCAGGGCGACCACCACCCCTGCGGCCAGGGGAGAGGTCATGGCTGCATCAGCCAGCCCGCAGCGGGGGCCAGCACCAGGGCCGCCAGGCCGTTCACCACCGAAGGATGGGGCAGCAGCAACAGATCAAGGGCCAGGGCCAGCACCAGAAGCCCACCCACGGCCGCCGTGAACAGCACCGCCGGCGCCTGAGAGGGATCGCCCACACCAGTGGCCAGCAGGGCGCCGACGCCGGAGAGGCCGAACTGCAACACACCGAGCGGCAGCAGCACCCAGAGCACCACCAGACCCACCCCGGCGGCCAGCACCGCCGCGCTGAGGCCGTCGAGGCCGGCCTTCACCAGCAGGAGATCGGGATCCCCCAAGGCGCCATTGCGCAGACAGCCCAGCAAGGTCATCGGACCGATGCAGAAGAGCACGAAGGCACCGCTCACCACCTCCGCAGCGCCGCGGGATGGGTCAGCCGCGTGGGGGCGGTTGAAGCTGGCCAGCCAGGCCTCAAGCCTGCGCTCAAGGGCCAGGCAGTGACCGAGCCAGGAGCCCAGCACCAGCACCAGCAGGGCCGCCAGCACGGCCGGGAAGGGCCCGAGCCGCAAGCTCCAGAGAGGCTGAACCATTTCGATGGCCAGCAGCAGAGTGATCACGCCGAGCCACTGCTGCCACTGCCCCCTGAGATCGGCGGGCAGACGGCTGCCGAGGCGCGAGCCCAGCAGGCCACCGCTGAACACCGCCAGCAGGTTGATCCAGGTGCCGCCGGTGGCCGCCCAGAAGGCCATCTCAGCCCACCGGGCGACTCACCGCCGTGCGACCACCACCGCGCTTGGAGGAGGGCTTGCCACCGCCGTCACGGCGGCCCTTGCCACCACGGCTGCCCCGTTGCGCCACCGGTGCCAGCACCTCAAAGCTCTCGAGCTGCAGCTGTTCTCCGTGGCGCCGCATGGCCAGCGAGACGAAGTGGCGCAGATGCTCGAGGGGAAGCTCCCCCTTGAGTTGCAGCTTGAACGGAATCGGACGGCTGCCATCGGCGCGGGGCATCTGCCGCACCTTGACCACCAGATCGCCCGTTTCAGGGCGGGTGTAGATCAGCTCGCCGCGCACCGAGAAGTAGTCATCGCCCTCGGGCAGATCGTCGCTGGCAACAGGGGCCACTGAAGCCTCGCTGACCGCGAGCTCAGGGACCGCAGGCTCGCTGGCCGGCGGCTCAGCAAGAGTGCTGGGTTCCCAGATGCCCACCATCTGCAGGTGCAGACCCTGCTCCTCCCTGGAGCGCGGGTACACCACCCAGAGATGGGGCTGGGAGAGATCGAGGTGCCGACGCATCAGGGTGAGCAGGCGGCCGAGCACCACGGCCTCCACCGCCTGGCCATCAGCCGTGTGGATCGCTCCGCGGGTGAGCTGCTCGGGGTCGGTGGGCACATAGGTGCCGCGCACCACGCCGATGGCCCGGTACTGCAGCGGTTCTGTGACCGGTGGGATGGGGTGGTCGCGCATGTCGACCAATGTAAAGGCCATGGCCAGCCGTGCTGCCGGAGCCCCGGGGCGGAGAACCAGGGCAGACTGGGCACCATCTGCAGCGGATGTCCGGCGCCATGCCACCAGCCCCCCGATGGCAGGGTGCCTGGCTCGCCGTTGCCGCCGTGGCCCTCGCCGGCACGTCTCTGACGGCGGGCTGGTGGCTGGGGCAGCAGCGGGGCGGCAGTGGCCCCGTCTCCTCAGCATCGCGGCCGGGGCTGCAGCGCGAGGCCGCCCAGCTGCGGCGCCGCTTCGACAGTGGCCAGGCCAACGATGCCGAGCAGCAACGCCTGCTGGAGTTGCTGGTGGCCCTCGACCGCCGGGCTGAGGCCACACCCCTGGTGGAGCGGCTGGCCGACCAGCAGCCCCAGCGCTGGTCCCTGCGGCTGCTGTTGGCTGAACTGCGCCGCGACCAGAACGACCGGGCCGGAGCCGAGCGGGAACTGCGTCAGCTGCTGAACCAACGCCCCGACCAGGTGGAGGCCCTCCAGTTGATGGCCCTGATCCAGCTGGAAACCGGACGCGCCGCCCAGGCCAGAAGCCAGCTGGAAGCGGCCCTGAAGCGGGCCAGCACGCCCACGCCCAAGGCCAGCGCCGTGCCGATCGGCCTGCTGCTGGCCAACGTGCTGCAACGCAGCGGCCAGACCGGCCAGGCCGAAGCAGCGTTGAACAAGCTCGCCGCGGCCTTCCCGGACGACCCACGGCCCCTGCTGGCTGTGGCCCTGATTCAGCAGGAGCGCGGCGACACGAAGGCCGCCCACGAGACCTTTGCCAAGGCCCGTCAGCAGGGCGGCAAGGGCGATGATTCCCGGCTGGACAGAGTGGCCGCTGCCTGGGGCCTGGAATCGATCCGGGGCAAGGGACCGGCCGAGCCGCGACCGGAGGTCAGGGAGGGGGCAGCTGGGAGCCAGGAGACGCCGGCTGGGAATTGAAGTCCTGCAGCGCGGCGTCCACGGCATCCCCGGGAGACGTGGCGTCATCCAGTGCGGTGGCCCGCCGCAACCGGTTCATCAGGTCCATGGGGTTGGTGGCATCGAGGATGTTGCCGCCGCTGCTACGGGGGGCGCCGGTGCCGAAGTCCTCGKCGTTGGTGCCCAGCGGGCCGCCGAGGGTCTGGCCGTAGCCAGCCTGCTGAGCCCGGGAGGGTGAGGCCACCAGGCCGGCGGAAGCCCCCGCCAGAGCTGCGGCGACAGCCAGCCCGAGAACCAGGGACGCCGGGCGATTCAGAGCCGTCAGGGCCATGGGGAACGCTCGCGATGCCGACCTCTGGATGCTAATGGGGTTGGAGCCGCTGCTGAGCCGAACCCGCCGATGCGCATCGCCACCTGGAACGTGAACTCGGTGCGGACCCGCCTGGAGCAGATCCAGGCCTGGCTGCAGCAGGAGCGCCCCGAGGTGCTCTGCCTGCAGGAGACCAAGGTGGCCGATGAGCTCTTCCCCCACCAAGCCTTCGGTGAGCTGGGCTACGGCAGTGCCATCAGCGGCCAGAAGGCCTACAACGGCGTGGCCATCCTCAGCAGTCTACCGCTTGAGGATGTGCAGATCGGCTTTGCGGCCCTGCTGCCAGGGCAGGTGCAGGCCGAGCGGCTCGGCGAGCAGAAGCGGGTGATCAGTGCCCTGGTGGATGGACTCAGGGTGCTCAACCTGTACGTGCCCAACGGCAGCGCCCTCAGCAGCGACAAGTACCAGTACAAGCTCGAGTGGCTGGACTGTCTGGGGCAGTACCTCAGCATCCAGGCACAGCAGGGCGACCCCCTCTGCATGGTGGGCGACTTCAACATCGGCCCCGAAGCCCGCGACCTGCATGATCCCCAGCGGCTCACGGGGGGAATCATGGCCAGCGAGGCCGAGCGCCAGGCCCTGGCCACAGCGCTGGACAACAGGTTCAGCGATGCCTTCCGCCTGTTCGAAGCGGAGAGCGGCCACTGGAGCTGGTGGGACTACCGCAGCGGCGCCTGGGACCGGGACCGGGGCTGGCGGATCGATCACATCTATCTCTGCGAAGAGCTGGTGGCCTGTGCCACCGGCTGTCAGATCCACAAGCACACCCGGGGGAACGAGCAACCCAGCGACCACGCGCCGGTGGTGGTGAACCTGGCCTGGCCACCCGAGGAGGAGGACGACGAAGACGGGGAAGGGTGAGTTCAGTAGCCTTCGCCCACCTCTTTTTCATCCTTCATGGCACGGCGTCAGGTCATCTCCAGGGGGATGAAGCGTTGCAGCAGGATCTTGAAGGGACAGCTGGTTGGCCTGGCTCTGCTCGCGGTCGCCGGTTCAGGGCTGCTCAGCCAACCCGCCAGGGCGGAAGAAACGCTCTCCTTCTCCTATGGGCCGCTGATCCGTTCGCTGAAGCTGAGCTCACTGGAGGCCTTTGCCAAGGATGGAACGGTTGAAGAGGATCTCGGTTTTTTCCTGGCGGCGGTGAAGCCCGAGCAGTACCCCCTGCTGCGCAAAGCCCTCACCACGAAGGCCAACGTTGACCCCCTGATCGTTTCGCGATTCTTCAACACGGGAATCGGAGAAGACATTCTCGAGCGCCTCGGCAAAGCGATCACGGTGCTGCGCGGTGAGAACGGGAAACTGGTGCTGCGGGCCGCCTTGGTGAATGCAGCCTTCTCCGAAGAGGGGCTCAGCTTGCTGTCGGTGCTCGACCAACTCCCCACCAACATCCAGATCCATGGCGAAAAGGTGCTGGGAGCTGAAAAGGCCACGGAGCGCGTGATCGCTGCCACCGAGCGCCTGAACACGGTGATGAGCAGCCTCACGGCTGCTGAAGCCGAGGGTCAGCCCGTGGAGGACTACGCCACCCTGGCGAATCCGCGCCAACCGGGTCCGTACACGGTGAGCAAGGACGTCTGGACCCTGACGGATACCACGCGGGACCGTTCATTCTACGTGAATGTCTATACACCTGAGATCCAGGGATCAACAACGATTCCCGTGATCGTGTTGTCCCATGGCCTGGCCTCCCGTCCGGAAGATTTCGCTGAGGTCATGCAGCAGATTGCCTCCCATGGCTATCTGATTGCCGCCCCCCAACACCCCGGCAGTGATGCGATCTGGCTGCAGGAGATGCTGCGGGGCCTGCACCAGGACATCTTTGACGTCAACGACTTTGCCAACCGGCCCAAGGATGTCAGCTTCGTCATCGATGAGCTGGAGCGCCGTAATGCAGACCAGTTCAACGGCAGACTCGATCTCGAAAGAGTCGGCGTAGCTGGCCATTCCTTCGGCGGCTACACCGCGCTGGCCCTGGGTGGCGCCCAGGTTGATCTCGCCTACCTGAAGCAAGACTGCGAACGTCCCTATGCGGCCCTGAATGTCTCCCTGCTACTGCAATGCCAGGCCCTGAAGCTGCCGGCCCAGGAGCTCGCCAACCTCCAGGACGGGCGCACCGCAGCGGTGTTCGCCGCCAACCCGGTGAATCGAAGCATCTTCGGCAAGGAGGGCATCGGCCAGCTCAAGGTGCCGGTGGTGATGGCCTCAGGGAGCTATGACCCCGCCACGCCCCCGGCCCTGGAGCAGGCCGCCTCGTTCACCTGGCTCACGGCCCCMGMCAAGTMCTGGTTGRTCGTGCAGGSCCAGGCCCATGTGAACTTCACCAAGATTGACCCTGGCATCAAGGACGCCATCCAGTCGATGACGGATCTGACCCTGCCCAGCCAGGGCCTGATCGGCGGCTACATCCAGGGGATGGCATTGCCCTTTTTCGAGATGCATCTGCAGGGGAACGACACCTACAAGCCCTACCTGCGTTCCTCCTATGCCGACTATCTCAGCAGGGATGAGAGGTTCAAGCTCTTCATGGTGAGCGGCGCCTCCTCAGAAAAACTCACCCAGGCGATCGAAGCGTTCCGCAGGGATTATCCATGAGCATGAACCATCCCTAGGAAGGAAAAGTCCACCGGCTCAGAACACCACCGCTTCCACGGGCAAGCTGGCCCCTTCCTGCTTCAGCACCTGCACCCGACGGGCTGATTCCGCGCAGGTGCGCGGGGTGGGAAAGATCTTGCCCGGGTTGGCCCTGCCCAGGGGATCGAAGCAGCGCCGCACCAGCTGCATCGTGGCCAGGTCGTCCGGGCTGAACATCCAGCTGAGGTAGCAGCGCTTGTCGCTGCCCACACCGTGCTCACCGGTGATGCTGCCGCCCGCCTCCACACAGAGCCGCAGGATCTCCGCCCCCAGCTCCTGCACCCGCTCAGCGATGCCCGGCTCACCGGCCCGATAGAGGATCAGGGGGTGGAGATTGCCATCGCCGGCGTGGAACACATTGGCCACCGGCAGATCAAAGCGCTCGCCGAGGCCCTCGATCGCCGCCAGCACCCGGGGCAGGGCGCTGCGCGGCACCACCCCATCCTGGAGGTAGTAGCTGGGGAAGCGCCGGCCCAGGGCCGAGATCGCCGACTTGCGGCCCTTCCAGAGCAGGGCCCGCTCCTCGGGATCCCAGGCTTCGCGCACCCGCCTGGCCCCCGCCTGGCGGCAGAGGGCGGTAGCCAGCTCAGCGGCGGCGGCCACCTCCCGCTGCTGGCCATCCAGCTCGATCAGCAGCACGGCGGCGGCGTCGCGAGGGTATTCGTCGTGGCCGAAGTAGTCGTCCACCGCCTCGATCGTGAGGCGGTCCATCATTTCCATCCCCGCCGGCATCACCCCGGCCGCCGTCACCTGGCGCACGGCTTCACCGGCAGCCTCCATGGAGGTGAAGTCCGCCAGCAGCACGGCAACGCTCTGGGGCGCCTGCAGCAGCCGCAGGGTGATGGCGGTGGCGATGCCGAGGGTGCCCTCGCTGCCGATGAAGGCGCCGCGCAGATCGATCTCGGCCATCTCATCGAGCTGACCACCCAGGGTGGTGACCGTGCCATCCGGCAGCACCACCTCCAGGGCCAGCACGTGGTTGCTGGTGACGCCGTACTTGAGGCAGTGCACGCCGCCAGAGTTCTCGGCCACGTTGCCGCCGATGCTGCAGGCCACCTGGCTGGAGGGATCGGGGGCGTAATAGAAGCCATCTCCGGCCACCGCCCGGGTCACCCAGCTGTTGATCACGCCGGGCTGCACGACCACCCGCCGGTTGGCGAGGTCGAGCTCGATCAGCTTGCGCATGCGGCTGGTGGCCACCACGAGGGCCTCGGTTTCGGCCACGGCCCCACCGGAGAGGCCGGTGCCACTGCCCCGGGCCACGAAGGGCACTCCCTCGCGGTGGCAGAGCGCCAGCACATCCGACACCTGCTGGGTGGTCTCGGGCAGCACCACCAGGGGCGGCTGGTGACGGTTCAGGGTGAGGCCGTCGGAGTCATAGGCGAGCAGCTCCTGGGCCGCCGCCACCACGGCGCGAGCAGGCAGCAGCCGAAGCAGATCGCGCTCCAGGGCGGGCCAGTCGATGCGCCCAGCGGCAGAGCTGGCCGAGCCGGATCTCAGGGTGCCGGAGCTCACAGTGCCGGAAGATTCACAGGGCCGGAAGGCTTCCAGGGCCGGTTGAACGTGACCCGAAGCTACCCACAAACCGTTCTGCCGGGTCTTGGGCCAGGATGGGAAGCGGTCGTTCCGTAATGCTCCAC
>NZ_JADEWP010000023.1:0-19295 GCF_015207535.1 Cyanobium sp. LEGE 06143
CCGAGGCAGAGCCACCTGGAGCACCTAGCCCGATCCTTGACGCGGMACGAGGACTGGCCGAGGGATCAGGAGGGTGKGCGCYGGCCTGGCAATCCACATTCCTCACGCCAGAAGGCCAGGACAACCCGAAGGGGCCCGTTGCCATCGGATGCTGAACCCAGTTTTGTCCGCTGAAAGGGGCCGCAGCCCCGAGCCACCAGAAGGGCAGCTCGCGCTGCAGGACCGGATCCATCGGCCTGGCATGCAGAGCATGCCTACCTCTCGAAGAGCGGCGGCACAGTCCATGAAACGGTGCTGAATGTTCTCGCCTTCAGTCATGTCGACACGGCAGAGAGGAGTGATACTTGGCGGACACCTGAGATAAGCGCCGTCTTCAGTTCATCTCCAGCGCCTTGAATGTCGCTGTCTTCACATCGTTGTAGAAGATCGGATCAATCTTATCGATCACATCCGTGTTCACCTCAAGGAAACTTCTCTTGTTCTCAGCCGGGATCAAGGCGCAACGGGCGCCATTGTCCATAGCAACCTGAAGGGGCTCCACCAAAGACTTGGCCGCCTTGATATTGCCCTGAATGCTCATGTCGCCGATCACCAGCATCCCAACCCTGGCCGGCGCGCGCCTGATCGCAGAGAACGCAGCGACGAAGAAGGCCACGCCCACCTCTGCGCCTACCTTGTTGCCTAGCAGATCGATGGCTTCCACATTGAAGTCGTACCGATCGGCCTCTTGGCTGATGGAGAAGGCGCCTTTGTTGGCCTGGAGGAAAGCGAACGCTCGTTGGATCGACTCCTTCATGGGTCCGCTGATGCCGCCAGCCGGCTTGAGCTTTCCATTGCCTGACGACAGCGATACTTCCAGCCGATACAGCCCTATGGTGCCGTCACCTGTGACGGATGTGGCGTAGATCGAACCAGGAGCCATCGGCTCCGCAGCGATCAGATCCTGACCACCTTGCTCGGGCACCCCCACGAAATGCTCCTCGCCGGTCTCATTGTCGGAGTAGCTGAAGGAGGTTTGGCTGTACTCGAAAGAGCCCATCTTCTTGAGCTGCTCCTTCACTCTGCGCCGGCACTCTATGGCTAATTTCAGCAAGTCCTCCATGTCCTCCTTGGAGGGGACCCCATCGGGATGAATGATCTTCACGAGACCAGAAACGGTGCGGCGAACGGCCTTGCGATCACGGGCATTCAGGTGCGTTCCCATCCCGAAATGGGTGTCGCAGAGTTCGGTGTAGTTCACCTTGCGGAGGTCCTTGAGGGCCTCGGCCAGATAATCAATCACAAAGCCGTAGTGATCGGTGAAGTACTCATTGCGCATCTTTGGGATTTCCCATCCCGGTAGATAGCAGTGCAACCTGTCGATGAAAGCCATGTCATCGCGGATCGCATCCGGCATCGGAGCGAACAGGTGTCCTGTCTGCACCATCACATCAATGGGCTGTTGAGTGTTTCCGAACATGGCGATGCTGGCGTCACCGGCGAAGCTCTCGGCCCCACGTTGAAACTGTCCCGACTCGCAGTAGGTCTTCATCGTGGTGATGACCTCCTTGGGCATCTTCTGTAGATCAGCGACCTCGTCGAAGCCGACCACATCCCAGATCGACACCATTCCCTTCACCTTGCCGTTCATGTGGCCGAAGAGATTGGCCACGGTGGTGGGGCCAGTGAGAAGAGCGGCATAGGGTGAGAGTTCCTGCACGGCAAAGCTCTTGCCAGTGCCGCGTGGGCCGAGCTCCACCATGTTGTAGTTGCGCTCGCAGAGGGGGATCAAACGCAGTAGGAACAGCAGCTTGAGCCGGGGCTCCATCGCAGAGGGCTCGTAGCCCATGGAACGCAGCAGTAGATCGATCCATTCCTCGGTGGTGAACTCGCCGCGAAGCCGCCGGTATTCCTCGAGGTCAAACGTGGCGAGCTGAATGGGAGTGAGCTTATCGATCCAGAAGGGGTATTTCCCTTTGCCTTCCTCGTCGTACTCGAAGCGCATGTCGATTTGCGCCCAGATTCCACCCGTGAGCAGGCGATCGAAATTGCGGACGTAGTGATCTGGAATATGGATGTTGCGATGCCCGAAGTTGGTGACTTCAGCCCAGTACTGCGAATCAACAAGCCGAACCTTTACCTTGTCGATGAAGGTGTGCTTTCCGGCCTCCTTCACCTTGCTCTGGGCCTTCGTGCTTTCATCAGGACGGATGTAGTTCTCTGCGAGGGTGTCGTTGACAACCTGCATGCCCATCTGGATCGCCATCTCATCGCTGGACGCGCAGTATTTCCCCAGCAGGTATTCGAGAACGAAGACCGGCACGTTGGCGCCGACCTTGACCTTGCGTACGAGATCCTTGCGGACCACCTTGCCGGCGAAGACGCGGTTGACCTTGTCGTCGAGAAGGTCGCGAGCTGGGGGCTGGGCGTTCGTCATGGTCAGATCGCCAGGGAGACGGGAAGCGCTGCCGACTGGGCCAGCACAGCATCGGTGAGCGGATCGACCACCACCACGCGAATGGAGGCGCAGTCATCCCGGAGGAGCATCAGGCCCAGGCTGGCTTCAGTGGAAGGGGTCACGTGCAGCAGGCCGGTGTCGTGATCGAGTCTGGCGTTGATCGCCATGCCGGCCTGGCCCACGTGCTCCCCATCCGCCAACAGCACCACCCGAAGGGGCACCTCCGCACCAGCAAACATGTCGACCAGGAGCAGGCGAACCCCGAATGTGCGGTTGGTGATGGTCTCAGGCAGGCCATAAAGCTGAAGGTCGGCCCCTGCGTGGCCTGCAGCGTTGGCCTGGTTGGGAATGCGCAGGCTGAGCACGGGAATCACCAGCTCCTGAAGGCTGACACTGCCGTGGTGAAAGCTGAGGCCGCCGCCGGCCTTGAACACCCCCAGCCCGGTGGGGAAGACGAACTCCAGGTCGGTGTCGTAGCCCAACTCGGAGCCGCTGACGCGCACGGTGCCGGGCGGGGTGGAGCCGCCATGGCCGATCCAGCAGCGGCGGTGCAGCTCCAGGGTGTTGCCTCCGGGGTTGTCGGTCTTCATGTCGTCGTCCTTGCGGATCGAGAACTGATGGCCGTGATCGGCGGTGATCACAAAACTCTCGATGCCAGCCTTGGCCAGCTTGCGGATGGCGCGGGCCACGTTGCCGATCACGCTCTCCATCGCGGAGCGGGCGGTGAGTTCATCCACGTTTTCGCCGAGGGCGTCGATCTCTTGGGAGCGCACCAGCACCAGGGGGGCCTCGGCGACTGTGGACTGGAGCTTGCCTGCGGACAGGCCCAGCAGGCGGCCAAGGGGGAGGTCGACCAGCCCAGGCACACGAGCTTTGAGGAACTTCAGCCGTTCGCTCAAACCAGGCATGGCGCTTCCATCGATGCAGGCCGCCAGGCGGCCCTGCACCTCAGCCAGGGAGAAGCTGGCCGAGGCGCCGGGCAACAGGGCCGCCATGCCCACGGTGGTGATGGTGGGCAACGCTGCGATGGCAGGGCGGAGGGTGAGGTCGCGGGCACCATCAAGGTGGCGGGCGAGCTCGGCCCCCATCTCGTAGCGCATGGCATCCACCAGTACATAGGCCACCCGGCCGGGCATGGCTTGAACAACATCGGGATGGATGCGGGCCTGGGGTAACACGTGGGCGACCGACCAGCCGCCCTGACGAAGCGCCGTGGCGAAGCCATCGGCCATCCGCTTGAGCAACTCCTCATGGTCACGGCGCAGACATTCCAGCGCCACCGGATGTTCCGGGTCGTCGTCCATTCGCGCGACCCAGGTTTCGAGGCGGCGCTGCAGGGCATCCGCCAGGAACCAGCCGTCGTCGGCCGTGTAGAAATCCACCCACTGGCTGGCGGCATTGGGGGCCTTGGCAAGGGCTGGGCGCACCCGTTCAATCTGCTGGCCGAGCTCCGCCATCAAGCGGCAGGCCTCCCATTGGGCCTGGCGGCTCACCTGCCGGTCCACCCAGAAGCTGCGGTTGCGGTCGGCCACGATTGCCAAAGCCTTGGCGTAGTTCTTGGCGGCGATCGTTTCGCCCACGAACGTGAGCAGCGCCTGCTCCTCAAAGCGGAAGGTGTCGATGTTGCCGAGGTGTTCGGCCTCAATGCCGGCACCCGCCAGGCCAAGGGAGGTTTCCAGCTGATCAGCCAACTCGGCGTAGCTGTTGGCGTGGTGGGTGCGGAGAGCCTCGGCCACGCTACGCAGCCGCTCGGTGTGCTCCTTGAGGGAGGGTTCGGGTACGAGGGCAAGGGAAGCCGGTGGCTCAGCCTGGAGATCACCGCGGAACTCATTGATGAGCGCGTAGCGGAGCGTCTTGTCGCGCGCAGCGGATAGGGAGGTGGAGGGCGGCAGGGTGAGGCCGAGTCGACTTTCGATCAGCTGGAGGAGCTCTGGCGCCGCACCCTTGGCGTCGATGGAGGCGTCGTGACTGGTATCAGCCAGCCAGCGGCTCAGCAGGGTTTCACTCTGGGCGCCGCTGAACAGGGTGCGCAGCACGGAGGTGGGGGCACCGTCCTGGGTCTGCTGGAGCAGGGACACGATGTCGACGTAGCTGATCTGCGGCCGAAGCATGTGATCGATCTGGCCATCGGTGAACTGCTTGAGCAGCACATGACGAGCCAAGCGGCGCAGCTGGGGTTCATAAGTGGTGCCGGCTTTATCGAGCTCCATCAACACCGACATCTGCCGGTCGCGTTCCACGCCGGGCAGGTAAATCAGCAGGGGTTCAGGCTTGTCGAGCCCAGCGATGGGCTCCACCGCATCCCGCAGGGCCAGCAGCGAACCTTCAAAGCGGGCCAGAAAGGTCAAACGCTCCTGGATGGACACCCGTGGCAAACCACAGGGGCTCAGCCCGACGGCTTCCAGCTCCTGGTTGAAGAAGGCCAGGAATTCGGAACGTGGGTCGTAGAACACCACCAGGCGGTGCTTGGCGAGCAGCCCATCGAGCTGCTGGCAGAGGTAGTCGTGCAGGGGGTTCATGGGGTGGACCCTCCGCTGAGGTGGTAGCGAGCACCACGGCGCTCGCCCACCTGGGTCACGGCGCCCCTGGCGAGCAGAGCCCGGATAGCGGCTGTCCACTGGGAGGCGCTGATGCCAGTGGCCGCGAGCACATCGGCCCGGCTGGCACCCTCGGAAACGCCGGCGATGGCGACTTGCACCTGGTTGAGCAGGGCGGGATCAGGGCCTGCTGGGGCGGCCGGCTGCCTTGGCGTGGAGCTGCGTGGTGCTCGGGTGGTTCTGCGGGTGCTGCGTCCCACCGGAGCTGGCGCGGAACGCAGATCTTGAAGCGCCGCCTTCACGGTGGCTGAGCTGCGCTCATCGATCAGTTGTTGGATCGTGGCGACCGCCACCTCCCGTTGGCGCCAGGTGCCTCCCTGCTCTTCGAACCAGAAGGTGTCTTCGAGGCCGTGGGCGATGGCGAGGCTGCGGTCGCTCTGGCACTTGGGCACAACGCGCTCCGGCCAAAGGTGCATGGCGAGATGGGCCCAGTCGAAATGTTCACCTGCGAGCTTCTCCCAGGCGTTGCGGCATTCGGTTTGCCAGCTGCTGAGCTGGGGAACCAGGCCCCAGAGGGGCGCAAAGGTCAGCAGTACTCCATCATCGAGATCAGGCCGCCAGAGAGGGGCCACGCGGGCTACCTCAGCCTTGAGGGCACGCAGTTCTCTGAGGAAGCTCTCCTGCTGTTCCAGATCGCGGCGCTGGGAGGGCGAAGGTGATGGGCCTGCATCTTGCAGCAGGGCGGCATGCTTGCTCTCCTCATGCAGGAGCTTCTGGCTCACCAGTTCGAGCACCCGGAATAGGGTGTCGCCTGTGGCGCCACGGATGTAGAGCCATACCGAATAGGAGCCCGATGGGGTGGCGAACTGCCAATAGATCGGCGCCTTACGGCGGCTCTTGCTGTAGCGCTTGATATGCGGCCGGAAGAAATCACTAGCGAACCAACTGCGGAGCTCAGAGGTGCCCAGCAGCTCGGCGGTCTCCTTCCAGCGGGCGTCGGGGTCGTCGAAGACGACTTCGAACACGGAGCGCACAGCGCTGATCAGGTCGTGCGGGTGGCCAAGGTCGTCGACCAGGAGGCCATCGGCGGGGAAGGTCAGCGGGTAGCCGGCTGTGGGCTGGCTGAGAGGCAGGCCATCGTCTCCCGTGAGCATGCCGGGGGAGCAGACGGGCAGCGGATCGAACGGTTCAGGCTCCGGAGGTGCTGGACGCTCGCCGGTGGCAAGGCGCACGTCAAATCGACCGAAGGCAACACCCAGCGACCATGAGAGGAGAGAGGCGACCATCGGAGTGGCATCGACTTCCGTGGACTCTTCTTCGATGTCATCGGCGTCGACTCCCTCGGCTTCATCGGCCTCGGGGGCGATGCCGAAGCCCTGCTCGATGCGCAGCCGGTCTTCCGCAGAAATGCCATAGAGCCTGTAGGCATGATCGTCGATTTCGTGGCTGAGCGAGTCGAGTTCGGCTTGCACGGTGGAGGCTTGTTTTGCCCAGTCCTCAGCACGGCTGGTGAGGCCAACGGCAGACACCTGCAGGAGCGCTGGCAGCGAGAAGGCGTGGGAATTCTCAGTGCGGGAGTCGAGCAGCCTCTTCAGTGACCAAATTCGTTGGGCAAATTTGGAGAGCTGCGATGTATCAGCCTGATCAAGCTCAGGGACAGGTGTGCGCTGGATAACCCCCACTTCGTAGGAGCCAAAGGCCATCTGCACTTCAACGAGTGCGGCAAAGGGTCGACTGTTAGCAATGGCTGCCAGAGCAAGAAGGTCATCAGAGAAATCATTATCAACGAAAGCTGCAGGCCCCTTATCGGCAAAGATGCAGCCGCGCGGCATAATCCGAAATGACAACCCGCCTTGAGTTCGACGGGGCCAAGTGAGGCCGGCGTGAGAGAAAAAATTGACGGCAGTGTCGTGCAACATCCAAACATTCGAGCGCACCCTGCCTGCGTCGTTCAGATTGTGCTTAATCTGAGCGCCCTCATTGCTCCAGTCGACCACTAAGTACACATCTGCGTAGAATCTGGAAAAAGTTCCACCTTTTGCAAAAGGAAACCAGCGCTTGGGTGCTGAGAGCATTGGAATCTCTGTCGCGAGCCGCACGAACCGGAAGTCATCTGCTGTTGCCAAGCCCTGCTTCACCGTGCGACCTTCGCTCCCAAAACGGGGCTGTGTGACGAAGCAGCTGCGAACGGCATCCCCAGCCCAGTAAGCAAAGGGTGAACGCGGCACTTCGCTAAAGGTCGCTAAATCAGCATCGAAACGGGATTTTTCTCCTGCCTTAATGGCTTCACGAATCACCGCCGCTTTATCGTCTAAGGCTGCCTCAATGGCACGGATGAAGATGGTTTTCATCGCCTGAGCTCCCCATCTCGCTTCAGAGGTACGCCACCGCGTCGCGCCAGCTTGAATCCAAGGCGGTAGATGTCGGGAACATCACTAAAGAAACCAGTTGCATGCAAGCGCCGGTCGGAAGAATGGGAATGATTGAAATGCATGATAGTCATTTCAACCGTCCTTGTTGAGTAATTGGAATACCACCCTTACGGCCAAGCCTGAACTCCAATCGATAAATATCTGGTACATCGAACTTTCCGGTACGCATCGGCCGAATGACCCCAAGCTGAATGAGGGCATCCTTAGCCGCCTCTGGGCTGCTGAGGCGAGCACGGCGCAGATCATCATGATCAAGGGTGCCCTGATCCAGCCAGATCGCCTCAACTTCGCCAAAGTCAAATGGCACCAGGGTGAGCCCCCTGAGTGGATTGATGATCCAGTAGATCCAGGGATACTCTTCCTTCATTTCATAGCTGCGCTGTTCGGATGCCTTGCGAACACCGGCATAGAGGCTCTTGTAATAGATCGCGTACTCGCATTCTGACCGCGTTTCTTGTGTATGTTGGGCTGCTGTAAGCACAGCAATTTGGAAGCTGCGCGGACTGATCTTCCCGTGGGCATCAGCAAGATGAGTGGGCAGCCAGCGATAGGGAAAGCCCTTGCGGGCGTTCTCCCCCATGTACGAGCCGGTGATGTGATGAAACAACCGCTCCTGGGCAGCGGGGTCGAAGAAAACCGCTGATGGCAAAGTCCATTCTTCAGGTTGGGCCAAGGAAAACAGCATCTGCTGCTCAGTTTTGCTGAGGCCCTCACCTTTCAGCTTGGCGGCATAGAGCCTGGTAAACAGGTCTTGTCGAAAGGCAGCTCCGCTACCGCCTGGATGATTGGCCAGCAATTGCCACAGCATTCCATAGAGTTCAGTGATCAGCCAATGCAGAGTGACCGATGAGGCGCGTAGCTTGGAGGCATCGGCAAAGCGTCCGATGCGTTGTGGATCAAACTGATCACTGCGCAGAAACACCTTGGCCCTCAGCTTGCGAAACGTGCGAAGCTCCAAAGCGTTCTGGGCCAAGCCTTCGATCAATTGATCAAGGCGTCGGGGGTCAGAAGTGATGCGATCCAGGGCATCAAAGACGATCAGTAGATCACGTTCTTCTTTGAGAAGCTCTACTTCTTTATTCTGCAGCAGGCGATCGGCGAGCTCCGTATTGCTTGTGATCCAGGCCAGCTTCTCCGGCCACGTTGTCAGGCTGGGCAGAGTCTCGACTCCTTGCGTCACAGCCCACACAATCACCGCCTTCCAGATCACCCGAGCAGGGTACTGATCCAATAAGTCGTTTACAACTTGCACCGTAGGGAAAGCATCCAAACTTGGCTCACCTTGAATCGTGGCGGCCTCACCAAACCCAGGCATCACAATGGTGTTGGCGCGTATGCGTGAATCTGGTGCAACCTTTTCCAGAACGGCTCGATGTGGCCTCGATTGCAAACTGTTCCACCAGTAGCTTTTGCCCGTACCACGTTCGCCCACCACAATTGGTACGTTGAGATTCAGAGCACGAGCGTGTGATTTTGGCACGAAAAACTGTGCGAGATCTGGGGGAATCCCATGTTCTGTAGCGCCTTCAGCTGGAATGGCCGAAGTGATCAATTCGCGCAGGTCAGTGGCAGAGAGAAGATATTGGCTCATGGATCTGCTTCCTCTTCGTTGCCTGTGAGGAAAGCTCGATCAAACCAGCCAAGAAACTGTTCATAAGCGGTTGGCACGGCTCGATCCGGCCAATTGGCGAGCGGCTCAAATGCCATCAGCCCTCGATTCCACGTAATCTCACGTGGGTAATGATTGCCGGAATCATCTTCACTGCTAGTTGGCGTAAATCTCGGCTGTCCAGTGACAGCCGGGGACTGATAGAAAGTGTCGGCGAACAATGTATATGAATGATCTCGAAGACTAATGAGATGATCGGTGCTGTCCGACTCAGGAATCATTGAGCCAATGATCCAGAGCTTGTCGTAAAAATCCCGGATGTCTGGATGGTTCATCCAGTGCTGGAACAAGAAACGATAGGCTCTCCACGTCTGCTCTGCATCCACAGCGAACATGAAAGTATTCGCACCCATGGCAAGAACCAAGGCAGCACTGCTGTCATGCAAGCCAGTGCGGCTATCAAAAAGAATTATGTCTGGCTTGCATCCATTTGTATCTTCATAGTGTCGCTCATTTGCAGCGACCATTTCCTTCAGCCGTTCCGGCCACGGCTTATATCCTTGGGGCCCTCGCTCTAGATAGCTTCGCCCCAGCTTTGAGAGATAATCTTCCGTATCTGCCCCAAATGCTGGAACCACGGAGATAAAACCACTAAGGCCCTCTTGGAGCGGGCTTTCAGCTTGCATAGAGCCGATGATCTGACCTGCATTGCCTACAGCATCTTCGACAAACCAGTCGACAATCCCATATGCCGGCAGCTCATTGCCCAGCAGTGTGGCGCCAACTCCTGGTGACTCAAGGTCAAGATCAAAAACCAAGACTCGTTTACCTTTAACGGCAAGATGCTTTGCCAGCACCATTGCCGTTGTGGATCTGCCCACTCCACCCTTCATGGAAAAGAGTGTGAATCTGAGGGGGGTGGTGCTTGCTTGATGAGTGTATGCTGCATCCCATTCTCCACCAATGAGTAGCCTGTCGTGCAAGTACACATAATATGTCCCATCACTAGCCATCTCTCTCGCCGACCTCTCATTCAGAAAATCAAGATGATTTCTTAGCCTATCCCTGTAAATAACAATGTCTGGCTCTGGATATGTGTAGAAGTCTAGCGACCCAGAAATGTCTTGGGTCAGTCTCTGCACCCCTGCAAAGAGTGGCGATGTGTTTGATCGCTCCCTGCTGAGAAGGACTCTAATTTTGCCTTGAAGATCCCTGATCAGGTATATGTCCTCTTGAACGTGGGGAAGGTTGTTCAGCGAGAAAGCCACGGCCTGATCTAGCGCATCGTTGAAGTCCATGCTTCTAATTCATGCCTCCATCTAACAGCGTCATCATTAGGCTGGCCATGCATTCATCTGCGGCAAGCTGATGATCGTTTGCTTGTGCTTCAGAAAAATCGCCACGATGGGCGTATCTCTGATCAACCGACCAGTTGCCATAAGGGCATCCTGGGGATAGAGGCTCAAGGTATCTAGAAGCCAGTCGTCCTTGCGCGAAACTGTGGAATGCGGCCCAGATATCTGGCATGTGTACCCGATGGGCTCTGTCTACTGGGTTGCCGTCCGGATGTGTAGCCATGCCGAGTGAAATCATCACTTGCTTGATTGCGCATTCGGACGCAATTCCAAACAGATGGTCAGCATTGGCCCAGTGGCTCTGCTCCATCAACAGCTCGGCGTCTGCCATGTGTCGCTTTGCCGCATCGCAAAAGTCGGTGCTCACGGGCTCCCCTCCTTGCGCAGGCAGTATGCCGCCACCTCCACCATGGCGCTGTCGAGCACGCCCTGGCCCAGGTCGGCGAACACCGTGGGCGGGGCCTCCTGCAGCAGCACCTCCTCCCGCCAACGCTGGAAGCTGGAGAGGAAGAAGCCCGTGCGGGAGGTGATCGCCCCCAGGTAGCCCCCAGGGTGGAGGAGCTCGATCCCCCGCTCCACGAAGGCCGCGTAGAGGTCGTTCTTGGTGCGGGGATAGGCCGCCTCGAACTCCCGCTTGGCCGCCAGGCTTGCCGCCCCGAAAGGAGGGTTCATCACTACCACGTCGTAGCGCTGGCGGCTGAGGTCGATGAAGGCGATGCCCTGGGCTGCGTCCTCGGCGAACAGTCGCCGCCGCACCGACATCGTGGCCGGTGCCTGGGCCGCATAGGCGGCAAGCGCTGCCACGATCCGCTCCTCGGCCGAATCGAAGAACGAGGCATCGGACACGTCTGAGAGGTCAAACCCCAGCTGGCGAGGGGGCTTGGCGAAACCAGGCAGCTGCAACTGCTCCTCCGCCAGGAACTGGCGCCGCGCTTCGGCGACCGCACGCTCCAGTGCCCGATCGATGCGCAGCAGCGATCCCAGCTCGCCCGCCAGCTCCATAGCCTTCACCATCTGCTGGAACAGCTCTCCCAGCACCCGGGGCTCCAGGCCCGTGGAAAACTCCAGCACCAGCAGCTGATCGCCGGGCATCGGCTCCGCCGTCACCACATTGGTGCGGCGGATCGGGGGGCGCTCCGCCGCCGGTACACCCGCCTCCTGAAAGCCGCGTTGGGCTCGCATCCACAGGGCCAAGGCCGCAATCTGCGCAGCGCGGGGATCGATGTCCACCCCGTGGAGGTTGTGGCGCAGGATTAGCTCCGGCACCGCCTTCAGTAGGGCCTCTTCCGTGGGGTAATCGTGCCGCAGGCTGTGGCCGGTGGCCTGCGAGGGGGGCTGTTCTTCGACCCGCCAGGCTTCCAGGTAGATGCCGGCCAGTCCTTGGCTCGGGTCACCCGCCAGCAGATCGAAGCCATAGAGCAGGAAATGGCCCGAGCCGCAGGCTGGATCAAGCACCCGTAGATCGCGGGGATCCTTGGCGGGGCGCGGCAGGCGCTCGCTGTCTTTCACCAGATAGTCAAGCTCCGCGAGCCGCGTTTCTCCCTGGCGCATCTCACACCAGAGCTGGCCAAGGCTGTTGTCGGTGAGGAACTGCACCACATAGCGCGGCGTGAAGAACTGGTTCCGCACCGCCAGTTCACGGCTGTTACGTGGTGCCTGGCTTTCGGCCCGCATCTGGCGCCGTTCGTCATCGCCGTTGAAGTACTGGTACACCCAGCCGATCGTTTCGTCTTCCTGCCACACCGCGGCCAGCTCTGAATCGTTGAGCAGCTCCAGCAGAGCCGTGAAGGCCTGGCGCCTGGGCCACAGGAGTGTGGCCGGATCCAGTCGGTCGAACAGCACCTTCACCTGACGGCCCAGCTCATCGAGCAGCGATTCGATGTAGAGCCGGTAGCCCTTGTCTGGTAACTGCACCAGACCCGGCGCCAGGCCACAGAACTCCTTGAAGCCGGCCGACTCTTCGCCGCGGCTGATGCACTCCTGCACCAGCTTGCGGGCCTCCAGCATCTTCAGCGCCACGAAACGGTTGAGCGTGTGGAAGGCCGCCTCCCGCCGGTAGCCCATCACGGCCTCAGCGGAGCTCACCCCTGGCCGGCGGCGGTGGGCGACTGCCGCCACGATGCGCTGCCACACCACCCGCTCCTGCTCGCTGAGATGGGCGCCTGGTGCCAGACCGATCTTGCCGTCGAGCAGCACGTCGTAGCGGCCCTCCAGCTGCTCGCGGAACTCCTGCTCCAGCAATCGCCGCGCGGCCTGGGTGAGGCGTTCCAGTTTCTGTCGCTGTTCCTTTTCCACCCTTGGCCTACTGCACCAGCACTTTCTTGCCGGCGCCGATCAGCTCCAGGCACTGGTCTTTGAGGCCATTGAGGGCCTGCTCCAGCTGTTCCTCGCTTTCAATGCCGCCGCTGAAGAAACTCGAAGCCTCCACCCGCACGAGACGGCTGCCATCAACCAGCCGCAGCATCTCTTCCACGGCAGTGGCCAAACGCCCTGAGCAGGCAGCTAGATCGGCCCGCAGCAGTGGGATGGTCGTGGCTTCGCTTCCTTCGGCGGCGGCCCGGCTGGCCAGCGGCTGGGCCACCCGCTGCTGCACCTCCTCCCCCAGGCCAGCCAGGGCTTCCCAGCCCGGCGTGCTTCTTAGCTGATTCAAGGCCGTGGCATAGGCCTCGGCCCTTTGGCTGGCGGCCTCCTCATGAAGCCGGCCATATTCCAGTTCCAGTGCTCTGGCGTGCTGATCAATCTCTGCTAGCTGGCGGAAGAAGGTTTCCTTTGCCAGGCAGTCACTGAGCTGCTCAGCGTGATCAGCCACCTCTTCGCCGAGCTCCGGCTCCTCCCGCAGGCACGGCCAAAGTTGATCGATCGCTTTGCGGGCCCGGGCAAGATCCAGCAGACGGGTTTCATTGAGCTCCTGGCTTAACTCAGACCCCCGCTTGATGGCTTCCTTGAGCTCCTTATAGGAGCCGTTGAAGCTGAGGATCGCCTGTTCTTCCTTGCCGGCCCGGATCGCCCGCATCTGATCCAGTGCGGTGCGCAGAACCTCACCACCGGGAAGGCTGTGCTGCACCAAGGTAGTAAAGGTCTCCTGGAGGCCTTCATCGAAGCGGTGAATCTCCTCCCGCAGGGCATGGGCCAACACCCCTTGCTCGAGCTCACTGACCTCTTTGCCGAACACCTCCTTGAAGTGATCGGCGGCATCCACAATGTTGGTGAATTCCAAGCCCACTTTTGGTCGGAAAGAGGCCTGACGGAACAGGTTGTTGTTCGTGAACGTGTTGCGTGCCTCCAAAGAGAGGGCAGACTCGATCACCTGGCCTTTGCTCGTGGCTTCCAACTTGCCGGCGCGCAGCAAAGAGATCACCAGCAATCGCACCACGTCGAACTCCCAGCCAAAGGGTTCAGACGCGAACTCGTCGGTGAGGTAGCGCCCTGTGGCCACCTCGCCATAACTGGTGCGGTTATCGATCCGGGCCATCACCTCCGCCAGGGGCCCGTTCTCCACGTTGAACACCGGCTTGCCACCCTGATCCCTCACCAGGGCAAGGTTGGAGAACACCGGCGTGAGACCCCGCAGGTTTTCGGTGCTCATCAGCTCATCGAGGTCCTTGCGGGCAACCCGGGCGGCGGCCTCCTCGAAGCGATCGAAGACTTCAGGCAGGGCCTGGCCGAGCACCTTGGCAGCCGCACGATTCACATCGGCCGCTCCCTCGTCGGGACTGCGGTCGTTGCCGCGGAAGAAGATCGTGCCGGCCAACAGGCTCTGGCGGATCAGGCGCTTCAGCTCCTCCTGATGTTTGCGCTGGCGCAATTTCTCCTCCGCCACCAGTGCCGTTTCGTCCTTGGTCTGGGCGCCGCGCTCCTTGCGGGCCAGGATCTCCTTGGAGCGGAAGAGCTCCACAGTTTCCCGGTCGATGGCCTCATCAAGCCCCGCCACCCAGAAGACGGCCTTAGTTTCACTCTGGCTGCGACCACGGGCCTCAGCTACTGCGGCATTCAGCTCCGGGCCCGCTTCCGCCAGGGTGAGATGAAAAGGGAGGTCGCCCTCCACCGCCACGCGGCCACCGAGCACCAGTCCTGCCTTGAACACCTTCACATCGAGCAGGCTGTGCTGGGGCTGGGGTTGCCAGAGGCCCATCACGGTCTCGGCATGGAGCCGGCTGATGTCGCCCGGCTTTGGCGCAAGGCTGCCCCGTTGCCGCTCCCAGTCGTCTTCCGCCGGCGTCGGGATGCGGTACCCGCCGTCGCCGGGGCGCACCAGATGGGCACGCTCTAGCTCCGCCAGTGCTGCCTTCACCTCGGGCATCCGCGAATCGGCATCCACAGCCGAATGCAGTGCCGCTGCAATGTTCTCCGCCGTGCGATGGATGCTACGGACGTACTGGAGCAGACAGATCGTCTTGGCTACAGCCGGAGCCAGTGGGTGCTCCACCTTGTTGCCGATGTCGTCGATCTTGCCGCGCACCTCACTGGCGATGTTGCCCGACACCAGGTCGTATACCTGATCCACGCGCGCCAGGGATCCGACCGGCGCCGATGACAACGCCACATCAGGGTGAATCAGCAACTGCTGCGCCAGCTTGATGATGGTGCGGTTCGCGCCGCCCACGTGCTTGCTGGCACCGCCCTGGGTGCGCAGGCCGGAAACCACCTGGATGATCAGGTCAATCTGATAAGGCAGCATGGGGTAAAGGTCAACGAAGCTTTCGGTGCTCAGCTCCGGCAGCTTGATGTCGGCCGACAGGCGGGTGTTGTCGCTGAGCTTGCCGCGGTGCTGGGTGAACAACTCCCGTAGCTCCCTCTCGGCTTCAGCGTTCTTGGAGAGCACCCGCTTGCTGGTCACCTCTGAAATGTCCGCCGGCTCCAGATGCACCTGCAGCGGGAAGCGGTCCATCAGCCGGGCCAACTCCACTCGCTTGTCATCGAGCCCTCCCACCAGCTCTGTGAGCTTTTCCTGGGAGGTGACCACCAGCCACATCTTGCCGCGACCGATCCTCCCAAGGTTCTGCACGACGGCCTGCAGATCGAGCATCTTCTGCACATCTCTGGCCACGAACTGACCCACCTCGTCAACAACAAACAGAAGCGTTTTCCCGGGGCAGCGACGCAGCATCAGCTCCATGCCACGCTTCGCCAGATCGCCAGGGGTGATATCAGCCCGTTTCATCGCCGATTCACGCCAGCTGTCGGCCGTTGGATACGTGGCTGGCTCAAGCTCGTGCATCACACGGCTGGCCTGCTGCACCGCAATAGCAATCAGGCCTTTACCCGCATCCCAATCCTTGCCGAAGACCTCTTGATACTTGGCTTTGAAGGCAGCCAGATCACCAGTTTCCTCCAGTGTGATTTCCAGCTCCGAAAGATCAAGATCCCTCGCATAGCCCAGGCTCTGCAGGAAGAGCCGATACATGATCTCGGTAATGCTTTGATTGCCGGTGCGGATCCCACGATCTGTGGACACATCGAAGATCACCGCCTCGGTGGGGATCTGTTCAGCGATGCTCGTGAGCAACACTTGGGCTTTCGGATCACCGATCCGCTGAGCCAGCCGAACCCCAGCACCTTCCCCTGCGATGGTGCGGTTTTGCAGCGCGAGACCCAGATTCTTGGCAAAGCTCGACTTGCCTGATCCAAAGAACCCCGAGACCCAGATACCGATCCCCTCATGGGGCTTCTGAGGTGTTTCGGCATAGAGCTCGAACACCTCATTGAAGTAGTCGCGGATCGAATCGGTGACGACGTACTCCGTCAGTTCATCCTTGATGATCGCTTCATCAGCCTGGTCGACCTTGATCACCTCCTCGATCCGGCGGGAGATGTCGTTGGCGAAGAGCTTCTGGATGGTGTCGGTACTCATGGGTGGCTCCTCAGAAGATCTTGGGCCGGTAGTTGTGCTCGGCGTCCAGCACCCCCATGAAGCGCAGCCCCGCTGCACCATCCAGTTCACCGGGATAGAACAGCACCGCTGGCACCTGCACCTTTCCTTTCAACTGCTCCAGCAGCGAAGAGGTGCGGTACACAGGAAACAGGGCTCCAGCCCGAACGATGAACACGATGTCTCGCAGGGGATCGGCGTCTGTGGGAATGCGGGCTGCCACCAGCTCATCGAGGGGTTGGTACTCGCTGAGGACCTGATGGATGGTTTCGATCGTGGCCTCTAGCCCCACCGTTGTCTCGGCTTGGGCGAGGGCCTCCGGCCCAAGACCCTCCGCTTCCAGCGCTGCGGCCTGGCAGGCGGCAAGCGAGATCGAGGTCACGCGCTTGCCCGCCGCCTGCTCCAGTCGCGTGCGCAGCAGCGCTGTCTGGTCCCGCACAACGAACTCCTCCTCTGGTGGGTACTGGAACACGGCATAAGGCATGTCGTGGTAGGCGCTGATCCCAGGCCTTGGATCGGTCTGCCTCAGCACGGGTTCCAGCTGTTGGATGAGCCGCTCGTTCCAGTCGGTCATGCGCAGAGCTCCCTGGTGTAGGCGGCAGCGGAGGGGTGGGGGAGCTTCAGCTGAGCCAGGCTACCGGCTGCCTGGTAATCGAGCTTGCGGAACTGGTGCAGTCGCAACAGCTCCCGCTCCACATCAGTGGGATCCATCAGAAACATGCGCCAGTCCTGGGCGTCCACGATGCGTCTTGCGTTGCTCTCCTTCTCGGCGATGGCCTGCAGAAGATACAAGAAGCTTGTCTCTGGAAGATGGTAAGAATTGAACTCCCTGTGCAACGCACCTTTCAAAAGTCCAAAATCCGTGGCTAACTTCAACAGGCCTGAGGCCACGCGCGCCGTGGTTTTCTCCGACCAATGACCTGACCACTCGATCCCTTTCTTCTTGCCTAGGGCCTGGAGATAGACCACCACATCTGCTGTACGTAGGCGAAAGGCTCCTTGGATGAATTGTCCATAGAGCCAATGCACCAGGAAGTCGCGCAACAGAAACTCATCGCGCGTCATGTGGAAGAGAAGAATCGGCTTCCAGGCCTCCTGATCCCAGCCTGCTTTGGCCAACTCCACCAACGGTCGATCGCGACCCGAAGGGTCGAAACGCCTGTTGAGCACCTTGGCCACATCACGAGCCCAGTGGGTACTTGTGCCACCGATGCTGTTCTCGTCGCGGACACGACGGAGGTTCTCCAGCCTTGACAGGCTGAAATCCCACCCCTGAAACACTGCATAGGTCTCAGGAATCAACGAGCCTTTGATGATGGTGAAGGAGGAAACGACGCTCGAGCGGCTGGCGTTCATTACTTACGTTTCCAGCTTGGCGTAGGGGATTGCCGGATTGCCCAATTCACCACGGCTGAACCCTGCAGCCAGGAGGGTGAAGATCTCATTGTCCGGAAGATAGGTGCCGGCAATCGGCACAGCTCTGTTTTCGGCGGCACGCCGCAGCTTGCCAACTGCCTCCCGCTGCTCCGGCGAGATCAGCTCCAATTCCGCCAGGGTCTCAAGGAGGCCCGCACCGCTCTGGCCTTCCAGGGCCTGGAACACCGGCATCCAGTGCTCCGGCTGATCCAGCCATCGCTGCCAATGCTCCTGGAACTGCTCCTCGATCGCCGCTGGCAGGCTCCAGAGGGTCATGCAACCCGGCGGGTCGAACAGCTCGTTGCAGCGGCTGCGAGCCACCTCGAACACAATCCGGGCCTGGGCAAAGCAGTGGGTTCTCGGGAAGCCGCGCTTCAGCACCGAGACGCCCCTAGGCCCCAGCACTCCCTGGGTGTTCCACCAACCGGCCGCGTCCATCTCGCCATGGCGGGCGACCACCAGGCGGAGCTTGAACAGGCGGTTGAAGTCGATGGCGCTGTTCGGTGGGCTCATACACACACCCAACGCAGGGGCCTTGATGCCGACAGGTGGTGGCGCTGGTGAAGGTGCATCTCCGGATTTTGCCCTGTAGACGGGTTGCACGTGGGAACGGGTCATCAGATTTCCACCAGCTGTGCGAGCTCCATAGTTGCCGAGATGCGACAACAGCGCCTCCGCCGCCAGTGATCCGGTGAATGGAGCACACCCACGAGCGCCATGGTTCGATCCCGTCCGGACCCGCGGCGGGACTGCCCAAAAGCCGCCTGCGACCCTGCCAGCTGGAGAGCCACAAACACAAACTCCTGGCGGTGCTGCACAAGCAGCTCTTCTCGGCCGGCTCAACCGGCCGGCAGCTCTGGGAGCTGGGCCTGGTGATCCGCTTGCTCAGCGTTGGTTCGCTCGGTGCGCGAACCGCTGGTCTGCTGGCCGTGATCGAAACCCAGAGGCGATGGAGGCCTACCTGCTGCGCGCTCAGAGCAAGGTCGACGCCAAAAGGCGCGCCCACCGCTGCATCGAAGCATCAACTGAGGCGGCCCGCCTGGCCTCAGCCCGGGGCTGGCTGAGGCAGACATAAAGCCCTATTGCCCCACTCCAATGGAAAGGGCGCCCCGAGTCGAGCGCCCTTGGGCCGGTTACCGGGTTGTGGATCTTCACCGTACGGGTCGTGGCCTCTGATTCATCGATAGATCCGCTGGCATTCTCTGACAGTACGGCAAACCTCACTCTTGGCCCACCCCATCACCACTGTGGCTGACAGGGTCTACAGCCCTCCTGTCGCTTGGCGGCCCAAGCTTGAGAGCTTCATCCCTGCTGATCTCCCGGCGGTTCTTGAGCAGCGGAACCGGCTCGCCGGGAAGCAGTTCGCCGCAAGTGATCTCCAGCTGCTGGTAGGTGCGCTCCCAGCGGGTCGGGCGGAAGCGCAGTACCTGGCGGCCGTCACTCAGCCAACCCTCCTGCGGGCTAAGGGGGACACGAAAAGTTGGTGGGCTCATGCCTCCGTGAGTCGGGCCTGGATCAACCGGCAGCACTCCTGCACGTCGCTCACGCTCTCGGCCCCCTTGCTGAGCGAGCAGAAGAACTCCCGCCACAGCACCGGCACCGCCAGCAGGATCAACGGCCTGCCGCCGTTGAGCGCATGG